>NZ_JAIHAP010000018.1:0-30021 GCF_020054775.1 Thermosipho sp. (in: thermotogales)
GAACAATATTTAAAGATTGTTGCAGAAGATAGTGTTTATAACCCATCGGATCAACCTACCTATAGTGCTGTTCATACTGGAGCACAGGAGATAGCACTTTATGTTAGTGATTTGTTGTTTAAAAATCAATATCAATCGATGTTACTTACACTTTTAGTTGTATTTTTACTTCTCTTGCTTCAAATGAGATCCTTCAAAGTTGGGGTAATTGGTATTATACCTTCTATCTTTACAGTGTTCTTTAATTTTGCACTTATGGGAATGTTTAACATACCGTTAAATACCGCAACTATATCTATTGCTGCTATTGCGATTGGCGCAGGGGTTGATTATGCAATTCACTTTATTTCAAGATTCAAGATTGAAAGTAAGAGGATAAAAGATTCTAAAACTGCTATTATAAGGACAATATATACAAGTGGAAGAGGGATACTATTTAATGCGCTTGCAGTTTCTTTTGGTTTCTTTACATTCTTTTTCTCAAGCATTAGAATGCTAAGACAATTTGGAGTATTAACTGGTATAACTTTACTCTTGAGTGCAATTATTACAATATTATTCTTATCATCAGCGTTCTTACTAATAAATAAAGGAGGTAGAAAGTCATGAGGAAAGTTTGGGCAGTTGTATCAATACTAGTTTTTTCAATTTTTGCTTTTTCACTGACGGGACAGCAAGTATTGGATATGGTTAAGGATAACTATCAAAATGTAAAAGATGAAAAAGCAGTATTTACATTGAAGATGACTGATGAAGAAGGCACAGTAAAGGAAAAGCAGTTTGTTATATACCTTTACAAAAAGAGTGAAGATGATGTGTATGCCATTATACGTTTTGAAAAACCGGTTTCTGATAAAAGACTTACATTACTTGTAAAAGGTGCAGATAACATATATCTTTACATGCCTGCATTTAGAACCACAAAAAGAATAAGCGGAGCTGCAAAAAATGATAGATTTGCTGGATCAGATTTTACATACAAAGATATAGAACTTGTTTACAAAGTAAGTGATAAAAATTATAAAGCAGAACTTGTAAAAGAGGATGAAAAATATTATTACCTTCATATCACACATAATGATGCAGAATTGGATTTTAAAGAGTTGAATATGAAGATAGACAAAGAACTTAAAATACCTGTCTATATCGAATTTTTTAACTGGCAAGGTGAAAAATATAAAACTATAACTTTTGAAAAGATTGAAAATATTCAAGGATACAATGTTCCAACAAAGATATTGGCAAACAACATCAAGGAAAATACTAAAACTGAAATTATTTTAAATGATGTAGAGTTTGACATAGGTATACCAGAAAGTTTCTTTTCACCTATGACTATTTCAAAGCCAATATTAAAATTTTAGGAGGTGACTTGTAATGAAAAAGGTTGTATTAGCTTTATTAGTGATATTAGCAAGTTTTGGATTTTCATATTCTCTTTTGTTTGAAGGTGGATATTTATACTATGACGGAAACGATTTTTCACTTGAAACTAACAGTTTAACATTCATTCCTGTAAAGTTTAGTGCTGATACAAAGTTTGATGGAACATTTTATACAAAATCTTCTTTGAAGTTTGATCAAACATTTGATAATTCATATGTATACTTTGATGGACAGTTTTTTACTGCGTCATTTTTTGTTCCTTTAGCAGTTGTAAATGTAAATGAAGCGTATGTTGAGACTTATACAGATTTTGGAGATTTAAAGGTAGGAAAATTTGTTGAAAAACTAGTGGATTCTGAAGTTTTTAAAGTATACGATAAAATAGGAAGTTACCTAGCAGGTGAAAAACTTTCTATTACAGGTGCAAAGTATGCTTGCACAACAAATTACGGAACTTTAGGCCTCTACACCTTTTCGACATTTGAAAGTTTGCCATCTTCTACTCCGGCTTCGTATGTTTATACTGTAAAAACAAATTTGCCTGATGAAACAAAAATGAAAATTTTAGATTTAATGCAGGGTAGGGAATTACCAGTTGTTTTTGAAGATCAAAAATTTGCAGATCACTTTTCCTATGCCATAAATTGGAGTGGAAATGTACTCGGTGTTGATTATGGTGTTTTGCTTGCTTATAAAAAGTCAAATTATCTAGTTGTCGATAAAATTTTAGAAGATGGAGTTCATCTTAAATGGCCATTTGTTTACACTGCATCGTTATCATTTGTTTATCAAATACCATCAACCAGTTTTATAGTTCATAATTACACTGGTTTTGAATCCGAAAATAAAAGTACATTTAATTTGCCAGTTGAAGGATTAGGAGAAGTGGAAATAGAGGAGAAAGTGCCAAGTGTTTTAGAAAATGTATTTGGCATAGAATATCAAATTGGAACCCAAGGACTTATAGGATTTGATGGATACATAAGATTATACGATTTTGAGTATTATGATAGTGCTATATCAGTATATGGAGATTATAAAAAGGATGAATTTGGTGTAAAAGGTATGGTAAAATATAACATGAAATCTGAAAAAATTGATGTTATGTACGAAGGATCATATAATGTTGATGATTATACGGCACTTTTTGCAAGAGGATTATACAGTAAAATAGATGATAGCGATACAAATGTAGTGATGATCGGTGTAAAGGTTAGTTATTAAACTTTCTGGGGGTTCTCCCCCAGATTTTTGGGGGAATACAGTGAGGATAATTAAAAAATATAAAAACAGAAAGTTATATGATACAAGTATAAAAAAATTCATTACTTTAAGCGATATTGCAAATTTTGTTAAAAATGGTGAAGCTGTAAAGGTTATTGATAACCTGGGGAATGATATTACCCAGGAAATTTTTTTGAAGGCAAGAATAAAGGGCAAAGTTTTTGGTAGTTTAAAAAAAGAAATGGTAGAAAAGTTAATTCAGGGATTTATTAAGATATTTAAAGGAAACACTGATGATTTTATTGAAATACTTCTTGATCTTGTAAATCAAGGAGTATTACCTGCAGATATTGCAAAAGAACTAGGAAATGCAGTAATCAGACATTTTAACGAATTTGAAGACAATATGAAAAAAGATATAATTGAATTGATTAAATCGACAGGCTTTGTCCCAAAAGAAGAGTATGATAAATTAAAGAAGGAATATGAGCTTTTAAAGAAAAGGTGTGAAGGTCAAAGTGGATAAAAAAATTGAGATTTCTACTTTATCTGTTTTTAAAAGACTTTAAATAATTTTAAAATTGGTTATTGGAAAAATTTTATTTTTTATGTATATATATGCACTTGACATATATAATAAAATATCATATAATAAATAATGGAAAATAGTAAGACCAGTACAGGAGGTGAGGTATATGCCATTCTATGGTGGTGGATACGGACGCGGATATGGAAGAGGAATGGGATACGGGAGAGGATTTGGTAGAGGATATGGACGTGGTTTTGGTAGAGGATTTGGATATGGAGCAGGTTATGGTTATTATGAGCCTTCAATTGAAGAAGAAAGAGCTATGTTAATGGATTATAAAAGATATCTTGAAGAAGAATTGCGTTTTGTAGAAGAGAGATTAAGAGAACTTGATAATTATCAAGGAGGTGATAGATAATGCCAGGATTCGATGGCACAGGACCAATGGGAACAGGACCAGTTGGAAGAAGATTGGGACCATGTTCTAACAAAAATGCACCTTATACTCCAAGATACGGTTGGTTTAAACCAGTAGTTGGTTGGTTTTACGGATATGGAAGAGGATATGGAAGAGGTTTTGGTAGAGGATATGTCAGATTTGCTGGATATGATCGAGGCAGATTTGGTAGAGGAGCAAGTCGAGGTTTTGGAAGGTTTTATTGGTAAATTACGTTTAAGATAGTAGGTTAGATATGAAAATAACAAATTAAGTGGAAAAAGCAAAGTAATAAGGTAACAAATTCATCTTTTGGTATACTATTGAAGCCTGTTGTTTTAGCAAATTAAGATCTTGATGCAGCAAAATATTTTTTTCTTGAATTTTTTATATACTCATTTAATATTTTTCTACTTTTTATAGGATATAGAATATATAAGAAATACCACAGGGTATAATTTCTTTTTCAAGATCTTTTTTGACTGCAACCAATTACAATAACATTGCATTTCATAGAGTTATCTTTGATGAAGTTGTATAATTAACATAAATTTTTTACTAGTAGTTTTTCTATTGGTTGAAAAGTATTTGGAACATTGTGAAAAGAATGGAATTTTATGTTTTAAAAAACATTTTATTGTGAAAACTAAAACAAGAAGAAACCTATAATTCCAGAGATAAAAATTACGTATATTGGATCAATTTTGGTTCTTGTAAATAAAAGAAATGCAACTATAGATATTAAAATTTGATAGAAACTGCTTATGTTTGTAAGGAGCGATATGAAGGTAAGGGAGATCAAAAAAATAACACCAAATTTAAGTGCTGTTATAAATTCTTTTGGAAGTCTATCGCGGACTATAAAAAATAGTGTTGTAAATGTAATAGGTGCAACAAGCACTGCAATAGAATTTAAAATAGCACCTGTTATTCCGTACATTTTTAGCCCAACGTACGTTGCCGTATTTAGCATTACAGGTCCTGGTGTCATTTGAGATATTGAAAGTATTTCTTTGAATTGTTCGGGAGTTAACCAATTATTAGAGAGAACAGCATCTTTAATTATCCCAATAATTGACCAACCACCACCGAATGCTATAAATCCTATTTTTACAAATTCTAAGAAAACTCTTAGCACTTTATACACCTCTCATTTGTTAATTAAGTAAAAAGAAATTCTCTCCGCTTGAGAGAATTTCTTGATGAAAGTATTTTTTATTCTTCATTTTTAGGCTCTGTCCAAGACATAAAATCACAATCTGAATTAGTACATGTCCAATATGTTTTACCGTTTTTACTTCTTCTCATGACCACCAATGAACCACATTTTGGACATTTTGCCTGGGCTATTTTATATCCTGAAACTGTAAAATCACAATTATCACATTTGAAGTAGTATCCATATCTACCTTTTTTTCTGAGTAGATGACCACCACATTTTGGGCATGAATTTTCTGAAACCGTTTCATTTTCATGATTTTCAAGTGCCTGTGCAATGAACATTTTGTTTTCTATTAGGACTGCATTTATTGTATTATCTACACTTTTATTTGTTTTGCATTTTTCACAATTTAAATATAATCCGTACTTTCCGATTTTTAATTTGTAATTTTCTTCTTTACAATCTTTGCAAGGTAAATCTGTTTCATAGTCAATAGTGTAAAACTCTTTCTGTGCGGTTGAAAGGTATTTTGAAAATTCGGAGTAAAAATTATCCAATACTTCTTTCCACTCTTTTTCTCCTGATTCTACTTTATCTAATTCTTCTTCCATTAATGCGGTAAACTTTTTGTCAACAATTTCTGGAAATCTTTTTGTTAAAAAATCCTCTACGGTAAATCCGAGTAATGTAGGAATAAGCTCTTTATTTTCTTTTTTTACATATTTTCTTGCAAGAAGTGTAGAAATTATAGTAGCATAAGTACTTGGTCTTCCAATTCCTTCTGCTTCTAAAGTTTTTACTAAACTTGCTTCTGTAAACCTTGCAGGCGGTTTTGTAGTATCTTTTTCAATATTTATTTTTGATACTTTATATGTTTTTCCTTTTTCAAGATCTATTTCTTCTTCTTCCTTGCTAGAAGAGTTATATATTTTTTCAAAACCATCAAATATTAGATGAGAATATGTTGTTCTAAATTCATATTTTTCACTTTGAAAAATATATGTCCTTTCTTTATATTTTGATTCTTTCATTTGTGATGCCATAAATCTTTCCCATATTAGTTTGTATAGCTTATAGTAATCACTGGATAGTAAAGATTTCGCAATATCTGGAGTTATTTCTGGATTAACAGGCCTTATACATTCATGTGCATCTTGAACATTTTTTGAGGTTTTCTTTTTATTTTTTGAGCCGCCAATATATTCTTTACCAAAGTTTTTTTCTATAAATTCTTGAGCCATTTGCTTTGCTTCTTCTGATACACGGGTTGAGTCAGTTCTCATGTATGTAATAAAGGCAAGATGTCCATCTTTTGTATCAACACCTTCGTACAATGCTTGTGCAATTTTCATTGTTTTTGAAACAGGAAAACCTAACTTTGTAGCTGCGTCTTGTTGCAGTGTACTTGTAATGTAAGGATTTGGAGGAGATTTCTTTCTTTCTTTTTCGACTATATCTGAAAGTGTTACCTCTTTTACATTATTTTTAATATCTTCTGCAATTTCTTTTGTTATATTTTCCTGTTTGATTTTTTTCCCGTTAATGCTCCAAAGATTTGCTTTAACTTTTTTTACATTAATAGATACTTTGTAGAATTCTTTTGGTTTAAATAAGAATCTTTCTCTTTCCCTATCACAAATTATTTTCAGTGCAGCAGATTGAACTCTTCCGGCACTCATAGCTCCTTTGATTATTTTCCATAGTAATGGACTTATTTTGTAGCCGACGATTCTATCTAAAATTCTTCTTGCAAGCTGTGCGTTAACCTTTTTTATATCTATTTCTCTGGGAGTCTCCACAGATTTTTTAATTGTATTTGGAGTAATTTCGGTAAATACTATTCTATTTTTTCCTTTAAGGTTGAAGATTTGTGAAAGGTGCCAAGCAATAGCTTCTCCTTCTCTATCCATATCTGATGCAAGAAGCACTTCTTTCCCTTTTATTTCTTTCTTTATACTTTCAATCACATTTTCTTTGCCAGGAATAATTTCAAATTCTGGTTCAAAATTATTTAAGTCCACACCAAATTTCTTTTGAGGTAGATCTCTAACATGTCCCTTTGAAGATATAACTTTATATTCATCTCCAAGAATTTTTTCAATAGTTTTAGCTTTTGCTGGTGATTCTACTATGATCACTTTCTTTTTTTTGGACATATTAACCCCTCTCATCGTGTTTTAATAATATTCTTCTTCCAAGACTTGGATCAAAATCACTCCAGGTTTTTTCCGGATTTATTTCAAGTTCTTTTTCTTTGATGTTATACATCCTGTTTAATTTTGAATCCATGTTTTCAATCATATGCAGTACATAAGCTTCTGGAGTCTTTGGTAGAACAGGAGAACCCCATTCAAATTCACCGTGGTGAGAGAGTATCATATGTAGTAGCTTTTCTGAAAGTTCACTGCTAGCATTTATTTTATTCAATTTTTCCTTTACTATATCAAATCCACTTACAATGTGACCGATTAATTCTCCTTTTTGTGTTAGTTCAATACCATGTGAGGATATTTCATAGTCGTATATTTTTCCAATGTCATGCAATAAAGCACCGGTTATTAGAAGGTCTCTATCAAGCCACGTGTATATTTTTGCTACATTTTCGCATATGCTAGCAACTGTTATACTATGCTCTACAAGACCACCTACATAATTGTGATGAACTCTAAGCCCTGCAGGTGCACTCATAAATGCTTCTGATAATTTTTCATCATTTTTAAATATTTCAATTAGTAATTTTTTTAAAGTATCGTTTTTAATTGAATCAATAAAATAATTAATCTTAGTTTTTGCACTTTCTGAGGACATCTTAGATTCCGATACAAACCTTTCAATGTTGTATTCATCTTCATTTAGAACAATGATATTTGAATCTTCTAAAATGTTTAATTGTATTCTTCCATCGTATATTACCACCTTTCCTTGTGTCCTTACAACATTTCCAACGTTTATTTTTGCATCGTTTTTTTCTGCATTAAACCAATCAATAGCTCTAAGTATGCCTGTTTTGTCTTCAAATGTTAAAAGTAAATATTTTTGCCCATTTTTTGTCTCTAAAAGTCTTTTACTTTTTACCTTAACGATTGTTTCAACTTCTGAGTTTATGTAATTTTCAAGTTCTGAGATATAAGGTTCTCTAAATTTTTCAATCAATTCTTTAGGTAATTTCAAAATTCCACCCCTTTGTAAATTCTAGGCACCCTTTCTGAAATTCTGCAGGTAACCTCATAGTTTATAGTTCCAACCTTATCAGCAATTTCTTCTGCACTTATAAATTCATTTCCCTGTTTTCCAATTAAAATTACTTCATCACCTATTTTAACCTCATCATCTGCTTCTACAACAAATTGATCCATACAAACCCTTCCCAAAATTTTTCTTCTTTTTCCATTTATCAGAACTTCACCATTATTTGAAAGATGTCTCCAGTATCCATCTGCATATCCTACGGGTATGGTTGCAACTTTCATATCATAAGGTGCGACAAAAGTTCGTCCATAGCTCACACTTTCTCCTTTTTTAAGTGTTTTTACGTGAGATACAACACTTTTCCAGGTCAAAACTGGTTTTAAATTTTCATCTTTTACTTGATTGCTTGGCATTAAGCCATAACTTGCAATACCTATTCTTACATAATCGCCACAAGATATGATTCCAGATAAAGAGGCAGCACTGTTATTTGTGTGTCTTATTTTAACAGGTAAATTTGCCTCTAAAAATTTTTCATATTGCTTCTTTGTAAATTCAATGTCTTCTTTCTTTAAAGAATCTGCTACAGCAAAATGTGTGTAGATGCCTTCAACTTCAAAACCATTTGAAATTAATTTTTCGTATATTTTCATAGCATCTTTTGGCTCAATTCCAACTCTATTCATACCGGTATCTATATTTATATGAACCTTTGGTTTTTTGATTAAATCTTTATATTCTTCAACCTGCTCATTTGAAATTATTGTAATTGTAATATTATTGTCAGCTGCAAGTGGGACAAAGTCTTTATCTAGATAGTTAAACACGAGAATATTGGTATTGATCCCATTTTTTCTTAAAATTAAAGCTTCTTCCAAAAATGCAACTGCAAGGTAATCAATTCCCATTTTTTCAGCAGCTTTTGCTAACATTACTGCACCATGACCGTAGGCGTTAGCTTTTATAACTGGCATTACCTTTGCCGGGTTACATTTTTTTTGAAAGTATTTAAGATTATCAATATAGTTATTTATATTTATTTCCGCAAACGTTCTTCTACTTTCCGTACCCATCCCCCCAATGGTAAAAATGTGTATTTTTTTCCTTCAGACCTTATTTTAACACAAAAAAATGAAATCTGAAAAGATTCTATTTTACTTATCTCAAATCTTTTTTTATAAAAGATACTTTTAAATATAATGAATTTATCATCTATTTCAAACTTGTAAGTTATTGCTTCTAAAAAAAGTACTAATATAGCTGAGTATGAAAAAGCAATTAACAATAAGGGGATAATATTGATGGGGAGAGTCAAAAGGTAGGCAACAATTAGTGTTGAAATAATAAATATTATGATTAAAGCTAGTCTATACAAAAAAAACAAAGCGGGTCCCCCCGCTTCATTATGCTTCAACTGATTTGCTGACGTATCTTTTTACTTTTCCTGCGCTTAGACAGTCGGTACAAACCCACATTCTTTTTACTGTTCCATCTTCTCTTAAGACTCTTACTTTTTGTAAGTTTGGTCTGAACCATCTATTTGTTCTTCTGTTTGAGTGTGATACGTTTTTTCCGGAAGCGGGTCCTTTTCCGCAAATTTGACATTTTGCCATTTTGCTCCTCCCCTTTCTTCTTCTATTTAATAATTATTAATTATATACTCTGACACAAACTATATTTTACACTTTTGTTTTTACTGTGTCAATTTTTTTAATGTAAAAAATGTGTTTCATTAATCAAAAAACCTTATAGCTTCTGCAGGACTTATTTTTTGTGCAAGGTTTGCAGGATAAATTGTAAATATACCTGTAATTAAGTAAATACCTGCGATTATTTCAATAATTTGAATCCATGGGATAGTTATTGAAAAATCGGGTAATTCACTTGAGATCATAGTAGTTAAATCCATGGTAATGAAAAATGTTGTAATTATTGCTGTTAATATAGCAATAGTAACTATTAAAAATGCTTCGGTAATAAAGAATGAAAATATAGTTTTTCTATTTACTCCCAAAGCTTTTAGAGATCCAATTATTCTTTTTCTTTCATATACATTCTTTAGGCTAAGAATTGTAAGTCCAGAAAAACCACTTATAAAACCAAAATAAAATAGTTGTACTGCAACATTTATAAAGTATTTTATACTCAAAAATACTTTATTAAGCTCTTCGGTAACATATAATGGAGCATCGAATTTTTCATATACTGTATTTTTAGCTTGACTTACGTATTCATCTTTTACAACTCCGGCATATCCTTGTAGAGCTCCAGAAACCTTTTTGTCGTAAACAAATATTCCATCGAATGGGACTATAACATTTTTGGGATCAAAAGTATCGACTACTTTAAAGCTTTCGTAAAATCTGGCACTTATACCTGGTAGTATTCCTTTTATCAAAAAAGTATAGGTTGAATCCTTAGAAAAGATTTCTTTATTTGCTATTCCTTCCTTTAAAGATAAGTCATTAATTTTTACATTTTCAATTTTTAAAGATTTTTCAATGCCACTTTTTGCAAGTATAATCGTAAGATTTCTATTATCAAGTTTTGCGTTTACAAGTTGTATTTTTACAAGGTTTTCAAACATTGATTTAAAATTTTCATCTGTTTCGTAGTAATCTGTTTTGAAAAAGCTTTTTAATGGGTTTTCTATAATTAAAAAGTTATAGCCTACAATTCCACTATCAAGTTTTTTGTCCACATAATTAAAAACGCTGCTTGGAATAACAGCTGTTAAAAGTATTACAAGAGTTATTATTGCATAGACAAAAAATACTATGTAATTTCTCATTTTTTGTTTTTCAATGTATGAAATTGCAAGTATGTTTGAAAGGCTATAAAATTTTCTAATAACGTTTTTTATTAAGGGAAGAATGGAAAATATTATTACTACACTTGCCGCTAAAAATATTCCTGATCTTGCAAGATAATCCCATCTTTCTCCAGTCCCTATTTTGTTGTAAATGGTGAGAATGGAAAGGACACCAGCAAGAAGTTGTACATAACTTTTTTTAAAGAAAATAGATATCAAGATTATTAGCACAGACAGTGAATAAAGTGGATTAATAAAAAAGAAAGCTACAACGATTAAAAATGCTAATATAAATATCCATCTTTTTTTAGGTAGTATTTGTTCTTCAGAGAGAAGAACGACTGGTGGAATTTTAGAAAATGAAATACTTCTAGTAATTAACAATGTTACTGGTAAAATAATTGAAATTAAAATTCCAAGAAAAATAGATTTATATGTTATCACGTATGGAATTTTTTCAGCAATAGTTGTGTCTGATGATGCAATATTTGGAAGGTTATTTACAAAGGAAAGCAAATACCTACCAAAAATAATTCCAAGTAGTGCTCCAACAATTGAAGAAGAGATTATATACATCAATCCTTCCAAAAAAAGGATAATTCCACTTTTTTTCTTTGAAAGTCCCAATGCTCGTAAGGTTCCAAGAGTTTTTCTTCTATCTTCAGCAAGTACACCGAAAAAGTTTGATATGAATAAAAAACTGCTTAGTATAGAAAATCCGCTGAATCTAAGAAATAGGTAACCTATAACTTTATTTAATGGTGAATATTTCAAGTTATATTTGGTTGGAGTGGTTCTTAGGTCAAGGTCTTTAGAGAGCTTTTCAGAAAATTCTAAATGATTTTTTAAATCAAGATTTAATGATATAAAGACTGTGTTTGGAGCGTTATATGTGTACATTCTTAGACTCAACATCAAGTCTTTTGGAATAAAAATACTACCATTTGTCATACCAGTTTCTCCACGGAAGTTAAATTCTTCAAGTCCGATGTGATCAATTTTTAATTCTTTACTTCCGCTTGGAGTTATGATTGTTATTGTGTCACCTTGCTTTATGTTTAGAGTTTTTGCAAGATCGCTAGATAAAATGATTCCATCTATATCTTTTTTTGAAAATTCTTTTATTTTTTCATCATAACCTATGGCAAAGATATCATAAAAATTGCCATTATGTTTTATTCTTGAAGAGACTAGATAGGTAAAGACAAAATCTCTTACAACACCTTCATTTTTATATTTATTAAGATATTTTTCTACTTGTTCTACATTTAGTGTTTTTGGAAAAAAGAATGTATCACTTTTATCTTTTGCAACAATGTCTATATTTCCAAAATTATTTCTTAATTTAGAATTAAACCAGCTATCAACAGAATCGTTCAATGAAAGAGCTCCAACAACCAACATTGTTGCGATCATACTTCCAAGTATTACAAGCAAAGAGAGTTTAAAATTTGAAAAGAAGTTTCTAAAGGCTATTTTTATCATAACGTATCACCCTAATAAATTACCGCACAATATGTGCGGTAAAATTTCATGATTCATCAAGCATTTTGAATAAAAGCTTTAAATATCTACTTCTTGAAGGATGTCTTAGTTTTCTTAAAGCTTTAACTTCTATTTGTCTAATTCTTTCTCTTGTAACATTAAAATATTGTCCTACTTCTTCAAGGGTTTTTGCTTTTCCATCTATAAGGCCATACCTCATTTTAAGGACCAACTTTTCCCTATCATTTAATGTTTCAAGAACTTTATCTACTTCTTCACGTATTAGCATTCTCATTGCTTCTTTCTTTGGTGAAGCTATTGTTTCATCTGCGATGAAGTCTCCTACAGTTGAATCATCATCTTCACCAACTGGTGCTTCAAGAGAAGTTGTTTCCTTTGCTGCTTGTAGAATTTCCTCAACCTTTTCTACAGGTTTTCCAATTAATTTTGCAAGTTCTTCAATTGGTATTTCCGTTCCATGCTCTTGATAATACTCTCTCATTATCTTTTGGACTTTATTTATTGTTTCTACCATATGTACCGGAACCCTTATAGTTCTTGCCTGATCCGCTATTGCACGAGTAATTGCCTGACGGATCCACCATGTTGCATAAGTTGAGAATTTATAACCTTTTTTCCAATCAAATTTTTCAACGGCCTTTAAAAGGCCAACATTACCTTCTTGTATAAGATCCAAAAATGAAAGACCTTTTCCAACATATCTTTTAGCTATACTTACAACGAGCCTTAGATTAGATTCTACCAATTTTTGCTTTGCCCTTTCATCTCCAAGTTGTGCGCGTCTTGCAAGTTCTCTCTCCATTGACTGACTTAACAGTGGGATTTTTCCAATGTCTTTTAAATACATCTTTATTAAGTCTTTAGTTGCCATATTGTCATAAAACTTTGGAGATTCCTCTAAAAAATCTTCCAAAGTGACATCTTCAATTCCATCGTTTGTAGTTTCTTCAGTAATTGCAACATTATTTTTTTCAAGCTCCTCGTAGACTTTTTCTAATACATTTCCATCAAACTCATCTGCCTTTTCTGGCGGGAACATCTTGTCAATATCTTCATACGTAACAAAGCCTTTTTCTTTTCCAATAGCTATGAGTTTTTCAATTTTTGAATCTAAAGAATCTACAGTTTTTTTCTTTGCCATCAGGAGTTCACCTCCCAAGTTTTTTGAGCTTTCTAACAAGTTCCATTCTTGTTTGTAAAAGTACCCTTTTTTCTTCCTCTGTTGCGGAATTTAAATATTTATCTATTTCTTCTATCCTTTTTTCTAAAGTTTTTTCTTCAATTTTTTTCTTTACTGTGTTTATATAATCTTCATTTATTTCAAATTTTTCCATTTTATTCAATATATTTTCAATATATTTTTGCAAATCTTTGGACAACTTTTCAAATGAAAAGTTCTTAAGATTTTTTAAAGATTTAATGAATTCTTGGGTAAGTTCATTAAATATTTTCGGATTTATTTCTATATCAACTTGCGGATTATTTAAAAGTAGATATATAACCATTTCATCTAAGGTTGGAAGATTAGTTTTTTGTTTTGGCTTAGGCACAGAAACGGTTATGCTCGTTTTTGATATCTTTTCAGCAGTTTTTCTAAATGTTTGAAGTTTTTCTGGAAAATTTTCGAATGTTTTTTCCCAGTTTTTTATTTCTCTTGTATAGAGAGGTATTGCATTTGAGTTGTTTAAATCATAGTTTTTGCTTAAAACATAAGGGATAAATTCTTCAGCCGGTATTGCTTCTTTTAAGAAAGAATATAATCCAGAACTACCTTGAGTTTTGTAAATTTCGTCAGGATCTTTTTCTTTTGTTTTTCCAGCAACCATTACATTAAATTGCATTGAAATTAGTATTTTTATGCTTTGAAGAGCTGCTTTTACTCCAGCACTATCAGTATCAAAAGCTAAGATAACATTTTGGGTAAGTTTTTTAATAGAAAAAGCGTGAAATTTTGTAAAGGCTGTTCCAAGTGTTGCAACAGCATTTTTAAAATCAGCTCTATGAAATGCAATAGCATCAAAGTAACCTTCACAAATAATTGCAAAATCTGCAGTTTTAATCTTGTCTTTTGCAATATCTAGTAAAAAGAGGGTTTTCGATTTTTTAAAAAAATCTGTTTCATATGAGTTAAGGTATTTTGGTTGCCCTTCACCTAAGAGTCTTCCCCCAAATGCTATAACATTCGAATATTCATTTTTAATTGGTATTATTAATCTACCTTCAAATTGGTCATGATTTGAAAAACCAAATTTTTTTAAGGATTTAATATCCAATTTTTGAGCAATTTTTTGAGGTATTTTAGAATTTATGGGTGAAAAGCCAAACTCATATTCCTTTATTTCTTCTTCATTAAAACCTCTTGAAAATAAATAATCAAGGGCAATTTTTTCATCAAATAACTTTTCAATATATTCTTTATGAAGTTCTTTATAAAAATTAAAGTATAACTGTTGAAAGCTATTTGATGAGCTGTATTCGATTTTTACTCCTGCTTCGTCAGCCAGTTTTTTTAAAGCTTCCATGAATGGTATACCTTCAATTTCCTGAACAAATTTAATCACATCCCCAGACGCTCCACAGCCAAAGCAGTGGTATGTCTTGAAGGATGGATTTACATAGAAGGAAGGTGTTGTTTCTGTGTGGAAAGGGCACAAGCCACGATAACTATTTCCCACTTTTTGTAGACTTACATAGCGGGAAATAAGTTCAACTATATCAATTTTTGATTTGATTTCTTCAATAGTGTCTTTAAGAATAAGCAATCACCTCTTTTAAACGAGGAAAACGTGGCAGTATTTTTACTGCCACGGTGAAGTTATATAGCAAATAGGGAATATTAACGTTTGGAGAATTGAGGTGCACGTCTTGCTTTTCTGAGACCGTACTTTTTCCTTTCGACCATTCTTGGGTCTCTTGTGAGAAGACCTTTTTCCTTCAATGTAGGTCTTAGATCAGGATTGTATTGAAGTAATGCACGTGCAATACCAAGTCTTATAGCACCTGCTTGTCCGGATTTTCCTCCGCCTTGAACTCTTATGAAGAGATCAAATGAACCTTCAAGACCGGTTACTTTTAATGGTTCAAGAGCGTGAAGAGTCCAAACAGAATTTTCGAGGTAACCATTTAAATCTTCATATTCTTTATCATTAACTGTAACTTTTCCATTACCTTCTTTTAGATATACCCTTGCAACTGATGTTTTTCTTCTTCCAGTACCCATGTAGTATTCAGCCATTTTCTACATCCCTCCTTGATTAAAAATTCAATTCAATTGGTTTTTGTGCACTATGTGGATGTTCTGAACCCGCATATATTTTAAGTCTTTTTAATGCTTTTCTTCCAAGAATTGTTTTTGGAAGCATTCTTTTAACAGCAAGTTGAATGAGTTTTTCTGGATTTCTTTGTTGAAGTTGCCTTGCTGTAAATTCTTTAATTCCTCCAGGATAACCAGAGTGTCTGTAGTAGATTTTTTGATCCCATTTTTTACCTGTTAGTTTAATTTTGTCAGCATTGATTACAACGACAAAATTTCCGCAATCGACATGAGGTGTCCAGTTTGGTTTATTTTTTCCCATAAGAACAAGAGCAATTCTTGTTGCAAGTCTACCAAGTGTTTGACCTTCTGCATTTATTAAATACCAGTCTTTTTTTACTTCTTCTTTCTTTAATAAAGTTGTTTTTTGTATAGGCAACGTTCTTGCCATTGTTATTCCTCCCTCCTTATATTTTCGCTTCATCTGGTTCTAAAATATTTTTAACGCGTCTATGAATTATTCCATTTATTACTGAGTCTATTGAAAACTTGATTGCATTAAAACCAATAATCCATGGCAGAAGTTTAAATACTTCTTCCAAAGGAATTTTCCAATAATATGGGACTACTATCATATTCAAAAGTGCCATTCCACCAGTTGCAGCGACAGTACCGATTATGTAACCTAATATTTCTCTGAATCTGTTCTTTTTTCCATATATTATTGCTGCAGGAACGATAAATAAAGCTCCAGCTGCAAAATTCATAGCAATACCGACTATATCTTGGGATTTAAATATAAAAAACAAAATATCTTTTATTGCTAGCACTATTACTCCAACAGTTGGAGAATATATAAAAGCAGTTAATAATACTAAAATATCGCTAGGATCATATTTTAAAAAATTAACTGCTGGGAATATTGGTATTTCGATATACATTACTACAAATGCAAGTGCAGCAAACACCCCTATAATTGCCACTTTTTTGGCGTTAAGCATAAATGCCCCCCTTATTTTTCTTCATATACGCTTACATATTTTCTGTTGTTTCTAACTTCAAATTTGACTACGCCATCTTTTAGTGCGAATAAGGTAAAATCCCTTCCCATTCCTACATTTTTACCTGGCCAGAATTTGGTTCCTCTTTGTCTGACAATAATAGTACCAGCTAAGACTTTTTGGCCATCGCCTCTTTTAACTCCTAGATATTTAGGATTGCTGTCGCGTCCATTTTTGGCAGTACTGCTTTTTGCAAAAAGCTGTATGTTAATTTTCATCATTGCTCACCTCCAGTTTAAGGTATTTTGGGTATTGTTCCTCTAAATCTTTTAAGGTATCAATTAATTCATTTACGAATATCTGAGAGATGTTATCGTGCGAAATGTTTTTTACATCTAAATATCCATCTTTTATTTTGACAGAGGCTCCATTTTTTAATAGATATCTTGCTGTATGCTGAGCTACAACGCTTACTGCTGCACAAACAATATCTTTACCTTTTTGAGCATACATTGAATGTCCTGTTATCAAAAACTTTTCAAAAAACCCGTTTTCTTTAAAAAATTTACACGTGATCATTTTACTTGAATTTCTTCTACTTTAATTGCGGTGTACCATTGTCTGTGACCTTTTATTCTTCTGTAGTTCTTTCTTGGTCTAAATTTTCCAACTATAACTTTTCTTGCTCTGCCATGTTCTACAATGGTTCCTTTAATTTCTACGTTGTCAAGGTAAGGTTTCCCGACTAAAACTTTTCCATCGTCTGTTTTTACCATAAGGACTTTGTCAAGTTTGACTTCTTCTCCTTCACCTTTACCGACAACTCTTTCAGTGAAAAAGACTTTTCCTGGTTCAACACGAAACTGTTTTCCACCGCTTTCAACAATAGCGTACACAAAGTTCACCTCCTCAGTTTTTTTGAAATAAACAACCGCTGGAACATGTAGCCTTTTTTTGGCGTTTAAGACACGTTCCAGGCGACTATAACCTAAGATATTTTACCATTTTTGATGAATATTTATGAAAACATTCTGTTAATATTATTTTTCTCGACGTTAACACAAGTGGACTATAAGAAATTAGAGGTGTGTGAGAGAGATTGGTTATTAGGTGAAAAAATAAAAAATGAATTATGAATTTAGAATGAAAAGAGATTGTAGATAGATTTTTCTTTTTAGTTAAAAATTCAAAAATAATATATCTTATCAACTCAGATCACATTTTTCAAAATCTAAGAAATCCGCTCCTGATAGGTAGATTCTAAACAAATAATATTTAAAGTTTTTAATCTTTTGTTTTAGACAATGAAAAAGAAAATTGGTATAATAATCTTGATAATTCGCAAAGCTAAATAATAAAAGGGAGGAAAACAAGATGGAGTTATTGGGAGCAATATTTCACTTTTTTGCAGATTTTTTTAATGCTTTTGTAAAACCTCTTGCGCCTCATTTTATTGACAAATTAGGGATTGATAACAAAACATTTGCAAGCTTTATAGCTTTACTTGGTGGAATTACTTCTATATTTCAAGTATTTTTTGGCATGTATTTTGATAAAATAAAAAGAGATGGTATTTATATAACAATAATTGTTGTATTAGAAGTGTTTTTGGTATCATTTTTGGGTATTGTAAAATCAGCTATTTTATTTTTCTCTCTTGTAGTTGCTATTAGGCTTTTAAATTCTATGTTTCATCCTCTGGGTGCTAGCTTTGCAGGAAGGCGTTCTAAAGGAAAGCATGTTGCTTTATTTTCAGTTGCAGGAACATTAGGTGCTGGTATAGCACCGGTTTTTATAACATTTTATCAAGAAAAAATAGGAATTGAAAAACTATACTTTTTAACTTTATTTTTTATTCCATTTCTTTTACTTCTTTCATTCAGGATATTTAGTTATGAAAAACCAGTTGAAGCAAAGAAATTAAGTTTTAAAGGTGATATATTCAAACTTTGGCCTATTTTTTTAATAGTTGCATCAAGAAGTTTTTCTATGGATATATTTCATACATATATTCCAATTTATATGAATGAAGTTGGAAAATCTTTAATAGTAGGTGGTTCAATATTAACATTTGGAATGATGTTTGGAGTTTTTACTAATTTCTTTGGTACAATTGTACTTGAAAAAACTAATGATAAATTTACCAATACTATTGGTTTTGTAGGAATGGGAATATTTGGATTGTTGTTCGTATTTGTACCTAATTTGTGGTTAAAGGTAATTTCTTTTGTCTTGTTTGACGGTTTTAGCTTTTTTACAATGTCATCTAACATTGTTTCTGCTCAAAAGCTTTTACCAAATAATAAGGCTCTTGCATCTGGTATTTCAATGGGATTTTCTTGGGCAATTGGAAGTTTCCTTTCAAGTGGTTATGCAGCGATATTTGGTAATAACACAATATTCATGTTTTTGAGTGCAAGTGTTTTTCCTCTATTAACCATATTAATATATAATTTTGGAGTAAAAAATAATTAAAAAGTGGAGGTATTTATCTTTGAGAATAATAGGTGTTGATCCTGGATATGGTATACTTGGATATGGGATCCTAGAAAAGAATAAAAACAAAATTTCGCATGTCACGCATGGGGTTATAACCACTGAAAAAGATGTCCCAATGTATAAAAGATTAGGGTATATATATGATAGATTTGTGGAGCTATTGGAAGAATATTCCCCAGATGCTTGTGCAATTGAAAGCTTGTTTTTCTACAAAAATGTAAAGACAGCCATCCATGTAGGAGAAGCTCGTGGAGTAATTCTTCTGGCCTCTTCGCAAAGGAACATTCCTTTGTATGAGTTTACACCTTATCAGGTAAAGAATAACGTTACTGGGTATGGAAGAGCAGATAAAAAACAAGTTCAAAAGATGGTTAAAATGCTTTTAAATTTAAATGATATTCCAAAGCCCGATGATGCTGCCGATGCATTAGCAGTTGCCTGGTGTCTTGCAGTTGAAATAAAAGCATAGGGAGGATAAAAAATGAAATATGTTTTTCCAAATTTGAATATCCCTATTACAAAACTTTCAGAATATTTTAATCTGGAACTTTCAGGTGAGATTGTAAAAATTGTATATGATACAAAATCTCAATCGCTTACTTTTTACTTAAATGAAGCGATTGGAGATTTAGATATTTTAAGTGAGAAGTTGAAAATGTTTTTTGGAGTTGATGTGTTTTTAGAATATAGTTTGCCTGAAATAAATAAAGAGAAAATATTGAATATGCTTAATGGTAATGCTCCTTATGTAAAAGATGTGGAATTTCTTGAAAATGAAATAGTTATTAAAGCTTTTGGTGAATTTGCAGCTAAGAAAATAGAAAGTAAATTAAAAAGAATTGAAAGTCTAACTAAAAAGAATGTTAGAGTAGAAATAATTGAAGAGGAAATAAGCTTTGTTCCTCCAAAAGTAGAAAGTTCTTTGAAAACATTTGAAGGTGGAAAAATAAAATATTATTTTCCATCAAATATTTCAATGAATGCAAAAGGAGTTTTCTTAAGAGGAAAGGTTTTTAAAATTGAAAAATCTGAATATGGGAATCCGCTATTAAGTATATATGTTACAGATAACAAAGATTCCATACTTGCGAAAGTATTTGATAATGTAGATAAAATAGAGACCTTGGTTTCAGTAAATAATTGGTATTACTTTAAGGGTTCTATGAGCGTTGATAGAAATGGAGAGTTTTATTTTTCTGTCAAAGAAATTTACGAAGATCCAGAGCCAATTGAGAGAAAAGATTTATCACAAGAAAAGAGAGTGCCTTTGCATGTTCATTCGAAAATGAGTGATTTAGATGCAATTATAGATATAAAGGAATTTGTAAAAAGAGCAAAAGAATGGGGTTGGAAGGCAGTAGCTATAACGGATCATGGAAATGTACAATCTATACCTTATTTATATGAAGAAGCTAAATCCAATGAAATAAAACCCATATTTGGAACTGAAATGTACTTTCTTAATGAACCTGGAGATATTGTAAAGAATTTAGATAAAGATTATGTGATTAAGGATTGTGTTTATACAGTCTTCGACCTTGAAACAACAGGTACAAACGCACGATTCGATGAGATAATTGAATTTGGTGCAGTAAAGTACAAGGATGGAAAAATTATTGATACCTTTAAAAGCTTTGTAAAGCCAAACAAAGATATAAATGATTTTACCCAAAAGCTTACTGGAATAACAAATGATATGTTAAAAGATGCTCCTGGTATAGAAGAAGTTGTTCCAAAATTTTTGGAATTTATAGAAGGTACTGTTCTTGTTGCACACAATGCAGACTTTGACTATGGATTTATTAGGGAAGTTTACAGGAAGATGTACGATAAAGATTTGATAATGCCTTATCTTGATACATTGAAGCTTTCAAGGGTAATTTTAAAGGGTAAGGTTAAGTCTTTTGGCCTTGGAAAACTTGTTGAATATTTCAAACTTGGACCATTTAAGCATCACAGGGCTTTTGAAGATGCAAGTGTGACTGCAGAACTTTTTGGTAAATTAGTTGAATTATTAGGTAAGATGGGTATAAAGAGTTTAAATGATATAAATAAACTAAAAGCAGGTACTTCTATTTCAAGTATAAGGACAAAGAGAGTATTTAATCACATAACTATTTTAGTTAAAGACAAAATAGGATTGAAGAACTTGTATAAATTAGTTTCAGATGCACATGTAAAATATTTTAAATACGTGCCATTTGTTCCAAAGAATGTTTTAAAAGAATATAAAGAAGGGTTGATATTTGGTACAGGCTGTGAGCAGGGCGAAATTTTTGAAGCACTAAAGGGTTCTGCAACCGATGAGGAAATAATAGAGCTTTTAAAAGAGTATGATTATGTTGAAATTTTCCCACTTAGCACTATTGTTTCAGTAAATAAAGAACAGGCAAAGGAAATATTTAAAAGGCTTTATTTTCTTGCAAAAAGGTTAAAAATGCCCGTTGTAATGGTTGATAACGCTCATTATTTAGAGCCAGAAGATATAAAGGCAAGACATGTCTTACTTTCACCTAAGGAAAAAAGTAATCCACATGATGAAGATCTACGCGATAAAGATGCACAGCTTTATCTGAGAACTACCGATGAATTACTAAAAGAGGCAATGGAAATATTCGGAGACGAAAAAATTGCTAGAGAAGTAGTTATTGAAAATCCAAATAAAATTGCAGATATGATTGAAGATATTGCGCCGGTAAAGAAAAAGCTCCATCCACCAATAATTGATGGTGCAGAAGAGAATGTTAGAAATTTATCTCTAAAGAGAGCCAAAGAGCTTTATGGTGATCCACTTCCAGAAGTTATTGAAAAAAGGCTTGAAAAGGAGCTTAAAAGTATAATTGATAACGGTTATGCAGTTTTGTATGAAATTGCACATCTTATAGTAAAAAAGGCAAACGAAGATGGTTATGTTGTTGGTTCAAGGGGTTCTGTTGGTTCTTCATTTGTTGCATACCTTATGGGTATAACGGAAGTTAATCCACTTCCGCCGCACTATATTTGTCCAAACTGCAAATACCTTGAATTTTCTAAGGAAGTTGGTTCAGGTTATGATTTGCCTGATAAATTGTGTCCAAAATGTGGAACAAAATTAAATAAAACAGGTCAAGACATTCCTTTTGAAGTTTTTATGGGATTTAAAGGTGATAAGGTTCCGGATATAGATTTGAACTTTTCTGGTGAATATCAAGAAAGAGCGCACAACTATATTGTAGAGTTATTTGGAAAAGATAACGTTCTTAGGGCTGGAACAATCAGTACAATTGCCGAGAGAAGTGCAATTGGCTATGTGAGAAGTTATATGGAGTTAAAAGATGAAACTTTAAATACAGCTGAACAAGTAAGACTGGCAGAAAAGGTTGCTGGGGTAAAAAGAACAACAGGTCAGCATCCTGGAGGTCTAATGATCGTTCCAAAGGATATGACCGTATATGATTTTACTCCAATACAGTATCCTGCAAACAAGAAAGATTCTGAAATGTGTACAACTCATTTTGCATATGAATCAATACATGATGATTTGGTAAAACTTGATGCACTCGGGCACGATGATCCTACAATGATTAAACTTTTATATGAGTATACAGGAGTAGATCCCACTACTGTTCCTATGGATGATAAAGAAACTTTGGAAATTTTTTCGTCGTTAAAACCTTTAAAAGTAAGAGCTTCTGATTTAGGAACGGATGTTGGTACTATTGGTATTCCTGAATTTGGTACCGATTTTGTCCAGGAAATGCTTAAAGAAACAAGGCCAAAATCATTTGCAGAGCTTGTTAGAATTTCAGGGCTTTCACACGGTACCGATGTTTGGCTTAATAATGCACAAGATATAATTAGGTCCGGAAAAGCAACACTTTCAGAAGTTATTTCTTGTCGTGATGACATAATGATTTACCTTATAAAAGCAGGGGTTGAAGAATCAACGGCCTTTAAGATAATGGAGAATGTTAGAAAAGGAAAAGGTATTACAAAAGAAGAAGAGGATTTGATGAGAGAGCATAATGTACCAGAATGGTTTATAGAATCTTGTAAAAAGATAAAATATCTTTTCCCTAAGGCTCATGCTGTTGCGTATGTTAGTATGGCATTTAGAATTGCTTACTTTAAAGTTCATTTTCCGCTTGCATATTATGCAGCGTTCTTCTCCATTAAGGGAGATGAATTTTCCATTGAAACAATTTTAAAAGGTCCAAATGCTATAAAAAAGAGATTAACTGAACTTAGTGTAAAAATGAAAAAAGATGTAAAGGAAAAGAACGAAGAAAAAGTACTTGAAGCAGCTTTAGAAATGTATTTAAGAGGTTTTTCATTTTTACCACCTGATATATTAAAGAGTGATTACAGAAGGTTTTTAATTGAAGATAACAAACTAAGGATTCCTTTAAACAGAATTCCAGGTGTTGGCGATAGTGTTGCATATTCAATTGTTCAAGCAAGAGAAGAAAAAGAATTTACTTCAATAGAGGATTTGAAAAAGAGAACAAAATTAAGTAAAGCACATATAACTACTATGAAAAAATTGAAGATATTAAATAACTTACCTGAAACAGACCAATCATCGTTATTTGATTTCTAAAGAAAGACGGAGAAAAATCAATATTTTATGATGAAAAACAAAGTTGTAATATGATTAGAATATAAATTTTTATAAAATTTTGAATTTTTGTAATTTTATGTTAAAATATAATCGTATTAGTAACAGTTCTATTAATATCTGTTCAAGGAGGAGTGGTATAGCTATGGAAACACTTAAGGTCAGCTCAAAATCTAATCCTAACAAGGTAGCGGGTGCTATAGTTGGATCTCTAAACAAGAATGAAAAGCTTGAGATCCAAGCTATAGGTGCTGGAGCTGTTAACCAAGCTTCAAAAGCTTTGGCAGTTGCAAGAAGGTTTTTGTCAGAAGAAGGTAAAGATTTATATGCGGTTCCAGGATTTATTGAAGTAGAGATAGATGGTGAAACAAGAACAGGAATTTCTTTTAAAGTATATTTAACAAAGAAGGCGGAATAATTATTGGATGAATGATTTAGAGTATATTGCTCAAAGCTGTAGGGATGATGAAAGACTTTTGAATATTGTTAAAGATGTTGCAAACATGAGTGGCGAGGAACGAGAAGACTTTGCTAAAAAGGTTCGCCAATATTTTTTGGGTAAAAATTCAGAAGAAGATAATAACGCGTATAAGTTTTTTAAAATTATTTTGGAAGATGAAAATGCAAGAAAAATACTTGAGATTCTCGGGGAGTAATAACCCCGATTTTTTTGTTTACAGGAGGTTATTGTATGAAAGTTGGAGGTCAAGCAATCATTGAAGGCGTTTTGATGATGGGTAAAAAGATTGTAATTGCTGTAAGAAATGAAAAAGGAGAAATTGTAAAAGAAGAACTTGGGAAGATAAAGAATAAAAAAGTTTTGAAAATACCATTTGTAAGGGGACTTTTTAGTCTTTTTTATTCTATGTACTTTGGTCTAAAAGGTCTTGATAGGTCTGCAGAGATTGCAACGGGAGAAGAAATGAAAAAATCTGAAACGTTTTTTTCAATCTTTATAGCAATAGTAGTTGGTATTGGATTATTTGTAATGCTCCCAGTATTTTTAACAGGTCTTTTGGGGGTAAAAGATGACGAATTTTTATTTTCTTTGGTTGATGGGTTTATAAGACTTGGACTGTTTTTGTTGTATGTTTGGATAATTTCATTTATGAAAGATGTAAAAAGGGTGTTTCAATATCACGGTTCGGAACATAAAACCATTCATGCGTATGAAAACGGTGATGAATTAACCGTTGAAAATGTTAAAAAATATTCAACCATTCATCCAAGATGTGGAACAAATTTTGTGATGATCTTTTTAATAGTTGCTATAATTCTTTTTAGTATTTTTGGTATTTATCGTCCGCTTTCTTGGGTTGAAAGAATAGTGATTAGGATAGTTTTGATACCTGTTGTAGCATCTGTTTCTTATGAACTTTTAAAATTATTTGATAAATTTCCATTTTTAAGATTTTTGTCATTTCCAGGATTACTGCTTCAGAAGCTTACTACAGCTGAGCCTGATGAAAAGCAAATAGAGGTTGCTATAGAATCATTAAAATTTGCCCTTGAAGGAGAAGAACCGGATGAAGATGTAGAGTACGTTGGATAGTTTTTTAAAAAGTGGGGGGTTTTTGATAAAAGTTGAATCTTTGACAAGAACATATAAAATTGCAGATAATAAAGAGAGGAATTTTTTGTAAGGTTGTTCAGCCCTCAATTTAAAACTATCACAGTTTTGGAAAACGTTAGTTTTTCAATTTCCAAAGGTGAAAAGGTTGCAGTTTTGGGTTTAAATGGTAGTGGAAAATCAACGCTTTTTAAGATATTAACTGGGATCATACCACCTTCTTCGTGGGTTTGTAAATGTATGGGGTATGATCCTTTTTCGGATAGAAAAAGGTATGTAAAAAACATTGGTGTTCTTTTGGGTCAAAAATCTCTTCTTATTCCAGAGCTTACCGTTTATGATAGCCTAAAATTATATAAAGCTGTATATCAATTAAATGAAAAGCAACTTGACGAGCGTTTAAAAGTTTTTGATGAATATTTTGGAATAGAAAAGTTATTAAGCAGGATAGTTAGAACACTCTCTCTTGGTGAGAGAATGAAGGCAGAAATATTTATGGCATCAATTCATGATCTTTCCATCTTTTTCTTTGATGAGCCTACCATAGGACTTGACGTAAATGCAAAGAGTGCTTTTAAGGAGTTCCTATTAAATTATCCATTTGGATCTGAAAAGACGGTGTTTATAATAACACATGAATTTTATGTGATAAAAGATTTTTGCACCAGAATTTTGCTGCTAGATAATGGAAAATTAAAATTAGATATTGAAACAAAACATTTAAAAAATAAATTTGGATACAAGAACCTTGTTATTGATTTTGAAGGAAAACCAACTAAAACTACAGTTGAAAATATCAGATTGTTTGGATATCCCATAGAGATTGAAAAAAATAGTGTTAAAATAAAAGTTCCGTATGAGAATAAAGAAGAAATAGAAGAGATAAGAGGAATTTTGTCGAAAAGTCTTAAAAGGAATTTTGAGTTACTTAAAATTGGTGTGGAGCTGAGTTTGAGAAGGCTTTCATATTTTAGAATTTAAACGTTATTTAATGTACTAAGCATGCCCTTTTGCTTTTTAGATTAATATTGTATACTCCTGTAAATTTTCTTTTTGCTAAGAAAAGTTTTTTAACATACTTTTTCTACAACTATTCTGGTTAATTGTTGTTTTTGGTGTATCTGAATTTGTGTGGAGAAATGGACTTAAAAGATTTACAGCATTTGGAATCTAGATTTATTCTTTATATATTTCAAGTATTTCATCAAGGTTTTCAAAGAATATGTCAACAAGATTTGGGTCGAATTTTTTGCCCCTTTCTTTTTTAATTATTTCTAGCGCTTTATTTAATGGAAGTGCTTTTCTGTATATTCTATCACTTACAAGTGCATCGAATACGTCCGCAATTGATGTTATCCTTGCTGATATATCAATTTGCTCTTTTTCAAGTCCATATGGATACCCGCTACCATCCCAATTCTCATGATGTTGAAGACAAATAACAGCTGCAAGTTTTAAAATTTTAGAAGTTGAATTTTCAAGTATATTGTATCCTATAATAGGATGTTCTTTAATTATTGCATATTCTTCATCATCTAATTTACCTGGCTTGTTTAAAATTGAGTCAGGTATTGCAATTTTTCCAAGATCGTGTATTGATGCAGCTATTTCTATTTCATCTATCTGTGAATAGTTAATTTTACTAGCAAGTATCTTTGCAATTTTCCCAACCCTTGTTACATGTTCGCCAGTTTCTCCAGATCTTGCCTCAATTGCTGAAAGTAGTTTAGCCAATAACTCTTTTTGAGTTTGTGAATAAAGATTTGAATAATAGTTTGAACTATACGAATTTGTTATTTCTTCAAGAAAAAGACTTACAAGGTGTTTGTTAATTTCTTTTAGTTTTATATTAGAAATAATATAAACTTTAATTGATAAATCTTTTGCTAGCTCTTTTTCAAAATATATAGTGCTTTCTGGAAAAAATGTAAAATTTACTTTTGAAAGTGGCACATTTAGGTATTCTTCAAACTTTGGAGTTGCAGCATATACGATCCCGTTAAAGTTACAAAACCTTCAATGCCTATATTTGAAGAAAATCTCAGGAGATTAATAGCTTCGTACAACATGAATTTTAAAAATTTTAATATGTTGTCAAATTTTTCTTTGTTCCTTGAAAGTTCAATTATTTTTTGTAGCGATTTTATTGTATTTTCAAGAGTTACAATTTCAATGTATGATTTGATGGCTATCAAAAATGTGTGTTTTACCATAAATTCATCCATGTATTGCTTGTCCATAAAAAAACTTATATCAAAATCAGAGATATCATGTTTTTTTTCTACAAATTCTTTGTAGGAGGTTGCAAGGATAATTCTAGGCTTTCTTAAACTTAGATGATTTCTAATCAGATCAACTAATACAAGACCTGAGTTATCATTTTCCATAAAAACATCTATAAAGAATACGGAGATATCATCTTTAAATTTTTCAATTAATTTACTTGCCTGTTTTTCAGAAAAAGCATGTATGGTTTCTATTTCATATTCACATTCTTTTGATAGAACTTCATCGATGTATTTATGTACAAATTCATCATCGTCTATGATCATTATTTTATTCATAAACAACGCCTCCTTTTTTGTACATTACTATTTTACTACAAAATTACATTTTTAAACAATTCATCAAATGTTTCTCGTTTCCTGATAAGTTTTATTTTACCGTCTTTTGTAATTAAAACTTCTGCAGGTCTTACCGTTCCGTTGTAGTTGTTTGCCATTGAAAAACCGTATGCGCCAGCGTTTTTGATAACTAATAATTCTCCAATTTCAGGTTTTTTAATTTTTCTTTCTTTTGCAAGAAAATCTCCAGATTCACATAGAGGGCCAACTACATCAGCGAGAATTTCGTCTTTACTGTTATTTAATACCTCTATTTCGTGATATGCATTGTAAAGTGCTGGTCTAAGTAGATGATTCATTCCGCTTTCAGTTACAACAAAGAATTTTTTTTCTGTTTTTTTGATCAATGTTACCCTTGTTAAAAGAAATCCTGCAGGTGCTATTATAAACCTTCCAAGTTCATTTATGACTAATTTAAAATTTTTCAGAAGCGGAATTATTTCTTCTTTGTATTCTTGAGTATTTAGCTCATTTTCATCTTTATATTTTATTCCCCATCCTCCACCAATATTTATCTTTTCTATGTTGTATTTTTGACAAAGTTTTAAAGTTTTTTCAATAGCCTCTTTAAAAGGTTTTACATCTGTTATTTGTGAGCCAATATGTATATGAACTCCACTGATTTTTTGAGATTTTAAAATTTCTTCAGCCGTTTTAAAATCAACACCAAATTTGTGCTTTTTTAATCCAGTTGATATGTATGGATGTGTTTTTGCATCTATATCTGGATTTACCCTTAAAAACAGTTCAAAATCATCTTCATTTTTCCATAGATTTTCGAATTCTTCTTTGCTGTCAACATTTACATATTTAACTTTATATTCCTTCATTAAATCTTTTTGCTCCTTTGTTTTACCATTTCCATTCCAGACAATTTTGTCTCCCTCTATTGAAGCAATTTTACAAGCAAGAAGTTCTCCTTCACCTAATATATCTACTCCAAATCCATGATTTTTTAGAATTTTTAAAATCGCAGGATTGTTGTTTGCCTTCGCTGCAAATGTAGGGAAAAAATTAATTTCTTCAAAGACATTTTTTACTTTATTTATTCTTTCTTCTAAAATTTTTTCAAAATATATGTAAACGGGTGTTCCAATTTCATCAGCAACTTTTTGGAATATCTCCTTCATATTTCCAGCTCCTTTAAAAAGTTGAAAACAACATCTGCATAATATAATATAACTTCGTCGTTAGGTAAAAACTTTGGATTGTGGAGCCCGTATTTTTCACCTTTTGAAACTCCCGCCCAGAACATCAATGAAGGGTACTCTTGAGAAAAATAACCAAAATCTTCGCCTGTATATTTCATTCCACAATCAATAAATTGTATGTTGTTTTTTTGCACAAATTCTCTAAATAGTTCATACAGTTTATCATTTACAATTACAGGTGGATATATTGAACCTTTTGAGATTGAAAATTCTCCACCATCTTTTTGAACAACACTTTTTGCTACTTCTTGTATTTTATTTATTATTTCTTCAGTAATTTTTAAAGATTCTGATCTGATACTTCCCATTAATGTGGTTTGAGGAGAGACGATGTTTCTTGCATTTCCTCCTTCTATTTTTCCAAATCTTGCAATTGCTTTGTCAAAAGTTAGATTGTAAAATTCGGTCAAAAATTTACTTGCAAGATAAATCGAGTCAATACCAGATTTGTAGAAAGCAACGTGAGAGGCTTTGCCGGAGAATGTTAAATCAATTTCAGTAGCACTTGCAAATAAAACTCCTTTAGTTGTTGCAACAGTTTTAAAATCATATTCATCGGTAATGTGCAGTGCCAGAGCAAGTTTTATGTCAAGCTCTTCAATTTCATCTAAAACGTACCTTGCACCAGCTCCTGTTTCCTCACCTGGTTGGAATATGAAGACAAAATTTTTTTCTATATTTGAAGAAAGTATTTTTTTAATTAGTTCGTATGCAATGGACATATGCACGTCATGACCACATGCATGCATATTTGAATTTTTAGAAGCAAATTCCCATTTTGTCTCTTCTTCAATTGGAAGTCCATCAATATCTGATCTATAGAGTATGAAAGGTTCACCTTTCTTTGGTTCATACAATGCAATAACACCAGTGCCAGCTATTTTATAAATTTTTAGTCTTTCGTCTTTTAGATCCTTTAGGGCCGAAAGTAATATTTTTTGAGTTTCAAATTCTCTAAAAGATATTTCTGGGTTTTGGTGTAAAATGTGTCTAAGCTCGATTGAATCCATTTACCTCACCTC
>NZ_JAIHAP010000094.1:0-5920 GCF_020054775.1 Thermosipho sp. (in: thermotogales)
TATTTATTCCTTGGCATTTTCCATTGCACGAAGATACAACTATTCAGGGTGCAAGTAAAAAAGCAGAAACTGAATTTGAAAAACTTTATCCAACTGTTTTTAATCATTTATCCCAATTTAAAGAATCTTTAAAAAATCGAAATAAAGCTGAAACAGGTATACGTTACGAATGGTATGCTTTGCAAAGAGCTGCTACCACCTACTTACGAGAGCTTGAGAAAGAGAAGGTGGTGTGGGGTAATATTTCATATGATTCAGAATTTTGTTTTGTCGATAAGGGTATCTATATTAATGCTCCTTCGAACTTTATCATTTCTAAGAATACATCAATCAAATATTTGCTTGCTAATATGAATTCATCATTATTTAATTGGCTCTTTAAACAAGTAGGAATATTTCTAGGGCATGCTTTTGAATGGAAAAAACAATATGTAGAGCAAGTTAAAATTCCCCCAATCACTTCATCCAATCAATCCATCGTCCAGCAGATTGAAGAGTTGGTAGATAAAATCCTTTCCACCAAAAAGGAGAATCCTCTTACGGATACTAGCCAATGGGAGCAGGAGATAGATAGACTGGTGTATTCGTTATATGATTTAACAGAGGAAGAAATAAAAATAGTAGAGGGAAAAACATGAATTATCGTCTAATTGCCATTCAAGTAGGTGATTTATTGAAAAATGTTACTACAGTCACTTGTATTAATCAAGTGGCGCGATCAGTATTTAATTTTAGTTGCGAAGCATTCCCAAACAAATCAATTACTTCCAAAAGTGCACAACTTATACATGATTGGATTCTTTCTCTTGCAAAACAAGAAATGAACAATGTAGAACGCAACAAAGAGTTGTTAGAGTTTGTTGATCTAATTATTCCGGAATTTCCGAGATTGTATTATAATGAAAGAATAAATAGAAAAATATATTATAAAGAAAAAATAAATGAAATACTCAAAAAAGCTGGCTTAGATATTAAATCCGAAACTGAATCCAATAAAGATTTTTATGATAGGAACTTCCATGAGGAAATACATAAACATTGCTCTAAATTGTATGCTCAAGGAAATTACTTTCACGCTGTTTTTGAAGCTGCTAAAGTTTATAATAAGAAAGTACATGAAAAAGCCCAAAGCAATGATGATGGTGAGAAATTAATGATGGAAGCGTGGAATCCAAATGGTGTTTTGAAAATAACTGCTTGCAAAACTAAAACGGATAAAAACGTGCAAGAGGGAATAAAATTTCTTTCTGCTGGTCTTATGCAGGCATTGAGAAATCCAACTGCTCATGAACCAGCTCTTGATTGGCCAATTTCAAAGGAAGATTGCTTGGATTTATTAAGTTTTATATCCTATTTGTTACGTCAACTAGATAAAGCTGCTTATTACAAAAATGACAATATTTGAACATTCAGGAAACTCAGAAAAATAGAAAAATTCAAAGAATTCGAATGCCAGATTGGCCAAATTGTTTATTAGATCTATGTTTTGACAAAGGAATAGGTTAAGGTGATAGAAAATGGAAAATGATTTATTCGGAAATAAGATAGTAAAACCAGATTTAGAACTCAATATTTACGCTGATGAAGCAATGAATAGAAAATGTCCATATACAGGCGAGAATTGGCATTATAGGTGCTTAATCTTTGAAAGATTAGATAGAAGACTCCTTGATGATCTCGTTAATGTAAGATACAAAAATGATTCTATTAAATCATCTACATATTATAGTAAAAATAACAAAATCTTACATTGGACCAATCTTGGTTCAGCTGACGAAAAAAACATCTGCAAAAGATGGTTTGATTATGTATTAGATCCACGAAAAAGCGACAAAAAATTTTATAACTATACTTAGAGATCATCAATTAAAAAAGAATTATTAAATTTATTAGTCCCACTTTTAGCCGCTTTGATGGATGATCCATATGAAAAACTACATAAGAGCCAGTACAAATATGCTAATAGAATCAGAATACGTTTTTTTCCAAAAGAGAAAAGAAAGCTATTTGATAATAACCGAGAGAATAACCAGTTTTACATAAGCAGAAAACTCAAATTTATTGAGGATGAATCTATGCAAAAATAGTTATTAGAGTATAATAATGTAATTAAAAATATCATTGCCACCACTAAGTTCCAAATCTATAAAAAGGTGTTCGTTGCGAGAATTGTTTCCCAGGCAGATAATAGCTGAGGGCGAAGAGAAATAACCCAAATGGTATAATGGTTGTATGTCCTGTGAGAGGAGGAGATGATTTGATTGAAAAAAAACAAAAATGGAGATAATATTCGGGAAAAAATAAATTATATCGCTGACAAAGCAATTGATTTAACTAAAGACGATATTTTAGGCACAAATATTTATGTTGATACAATTGAAAAAATAATTGAAAACTACCCTACCCCTTGTACTATTGGATTATTTGGTTCCTGGGGTTCAGGAAAGACTTCAATAGTAAAAACTCTAAAAGAAAAGGTAAATAATAAAAAAAATACCAGACTTAAAGTTTCTATATATGACGCATGGAAATATAGTAATGATGACTTTAGAAGAACTTTTATATTAGAATTAAAAAGGTCTTATGGCCTCAAAACAAACAAAGAAGAAGAAATATTTTACAAGGATAAGGTCGAAGACATAAAAATTAAACCAAAAATAGATCTTTACTTTTTTCTTTTCTTTACAATAATCTCTATAATTTCCATTTTTTCTGGTTATCTCTTTTGGGGATCAGGATTTTTTCTAACCTTAATAGGTTCATTCAGTTTGGGTACATTATTTTCTTTTGTTTTTTCAATATTAAGACAGGGCGTTATATATTATAAGACAAGCTTAGTAACTTCAAAATTATTTGCTCCGGAGCAATTTGAAGAGAAGTTCAAAGAAACTATTGAGGAAATTAAGAATAAAGAAAAAATCGACCAGGTTATTATAGTTATTGACAATATTGATAGATGCCATAAAGAACAAATTTTAGAAATATTATTAAGCGTTAAAAATTTTCTTGAGATACCAGATGTGATTTTTATCATACCAATTGATGATGACGGTCTCAGAAGTTATCTTAAAATGCCCGTAGCTGAAGCAAATGAGTTTATTAGAAAAATATTCAATACAGCTATTTACCTTAAAAATTATACTAGCAACGAACTATATGATTACGGTCTGAAACTTTGTGAAAAATATAAAATAGAATTCCCTAAAAAGGAAAACGTAATATCCTTAATTACTCAAGAGTTTTCCAAAAATCCCAGGAAGATTATTCAATTTTTGAACAACTTTCAATCAGAATTTAATCTTGTGAAAAAGCAAGAAGAGAGAGGTTTAATTCCCAAAGGTTCTGTAACCCAAAATATTGAAATGTTCACAAAGGTACTCATTATTCGTGAAGAATACCCGGAGCTGTATAGTAAATTAATTGACGACAAATTATTTTTAAGTGAAATTACAAATTTTGTAAAAAAAGCAAAATTTATTGAAAATGAGAAAGAAAGTAGCTTAAACTTTAACGGTTTTACAATAACAATAGATTTATACAGATTCCTTTTAAGAACATCTAATATTATACTCGAGGATATTAACCTTTTAGAGCCTTTTTTTCTTTTGAAAGATTCCTTTAGAGACATTCCTGATGACGTTTATCTTGAGGTAATTGCCCATGATTGGGAAACCTTAAAAGAAAGGATAGGCAAAAAAGAGTTATCTTTAGAAAAATTAATCAATTTTATTGATAAAGTTGCTGATGAAGAAGTAATTAGAGAGCAACGCTATGATACTAGTGGATATAATTTAGCTTCATTGATTTTTAAAATAATAAAAGACGAAAACGCAAATTTACCAAAACCATTGCCTAAAAATATATTAGCTACTCTTGAAAGAGAAGAAATCTGGACCAATACATTTAATTTTGACACTGAGTCATTGCTAACTTCTCTAAAATGGTTAAAAGAAACTCACAATTTCAAGTTAGATCATCTCATAAAACAGATTAATTCAATAGAAAAACCAGATAATAAACATTTAGATTTAATAAAAATTTATATTGACACCTTTGATAGGGATGATCTTGAAAAAATAAAAACAAAATTTTCTGAAATACTAACCGCTAATTTTAGCTTTTACAATAAATTCCAAACTGAACTTGAGTCTGAAAAAACAAGATATTTATTAGATGAAAATTTCATTAATAGTATTATTCCAACTTTAGTTGAAAATTATAACCAAAACTTTGGAAAAGAAAAGATTGAGATTTTAAAATTCCTCTTATCACATCAGCTTTTAACAGAAAGAACCATAAAAGAATTATTTACAAAAATAATCCAAAATGTAGGGAATTTCAATCAATACAGAGATTTTGATTTATATTCTTTTTGGGTAGAACATTCTGCTGATTTTACTAAAATTGTGGATATTGAAAATTTCAATAAAATTAAACAAGCTTTAATTTCCTCACTTAAGAATAACTATAATATTATCTTTCAATATTACAATTCGCAACATCTCTTTAGTGAACCATATATTAAAGCATATAAAGCTTTAATAAAATTTATAAGCGAACTCTTCTTGAAATTTGAAAAAGTTGAAAACAGCGATTCAGTGCTAGAAGATTTGGCGACCAAGTTAAACAATTTCTTCAATTATAAAACCAACGTTGAAATAGCAAATTTCATTAATGAAGATATATTACAAAAAAGAATAGTTCCGCATACTAACCAAACCGTATTTTTACCAAAACTTATTGAAAATTTTATTCAAGAAAGTAATGATAAAATAAAAGATAATTTATTACTCACAATCAAAATGTTAATAACCAAAAAGGGTTTGGATTTTTCTAAACATCAATCAAAAATTATGGAGCTAGTTAAACATCTTTATAAAATTAAACATTCTAAGACAGAAAATCTATTAAAAGATATGGCAAGTAATTCAGACCTAATTCCAATAATCATTGAGCAATTTTTAGACTTCAATTTAGAACAACTCAATATGTATTTAGATTTAACAAAAATATTGCTAGAAAAAACGGAAATGCCTGATCAAATAAAGGACCGTATATTTCATCTAATTAAAGAAGGTTTGGCAAGCAGTAATGATCAGGAAATTATAAGTAGTATAAATACATTGTTCGAAATAAAAGATGAATTTATACCTCTCTTAGATAAAAATGATTCAAAATTAATTGAAGGATTATTAAATAAGATTTCTCAACCCTTGAAAGACGAAATTCAAAAAAAGAAAAATGATTTAGTAAAAATTTTAGAGAAAAGTGTATGAAAAATTATTTTCATTGGTCTTATTAGTATTTGGTGCAAAAAACATCACTAGTACCCAAAAAATATTTTTACCAGATTTTTCCAAACATTACTACTTCAAAAAAATTGGTAGGTCAGGCTATCTAATCAATACGTTGAGATTATGCCCATCTCCCCTATCACTCCATACAAACTATCATTAGTTCAGCAAATAGAGGTTTTAGTAGATCAAATTCTTGCTATAACTAAAGATGAGGATTATTTTGAAAATCCTGTGAAACAAGAAAAAGTTAAAGAATATGAATGCCGTATTGACCAGATGGTTTACAAACTTTATGATTTAACCGAAAGCGACATAAAAATTGTGAAAGGATCCTAATTATGAGTATAAGATTTCTTATCAATGAAAACGGCTCGCCCTTTGAAGTGTCAGAATTGCGAACAATACGCGCAGAGCTTGATGCCTTGGATGATGCTGGGCGGTTGGAATACCGCAATAATAATACTTCCGAAATCGCGCAGCACTATTCTGCCAAATTTTTAATTGTCTCTGGTCCTGGTACCGGCAAGAGCCACTTATTTCTACAGAAAATTGATAATTGGTACCATAAAGACCTGAATGCTAAAGTCGTTGTAACAAGCTTTGTGAGGAAACTAGTGGTAGAT
>NZ_JAIHAP010000095.1:0-7233 GCF_020054775.1 Thermosipho sp. (in: thermotogales)
CAGGGAATCCTTTTTGAGTCTTATGTTCAAACGGCTGTGTGTCCCAGTTATCTCTAAGTGCTGAAATGACAAAACCTTCTGGATTGTCAATTTTGCTTCTGGACATTGCTTTCTCTAAATAAGCTACAGCGTTCATTATCTTTTCTGCAGGATATACCTCTAGAAGGGCAGCAAAAAAGGAGAGTTTATCTCTCCCTGTAACTTTTTTGTATAGTTCATTTATTTCAACAACAACCCCAGCCGAAGGCTGGGAATTTGTTCCGCTTTGCGGGTTGTTGTTGTTTATATTTGTTTGTTTTATATTTGTATGTTTATATTTGTTATTATAAGTACATTGGGGCAAACTGCACTCATGCATTGGTGCATTTTGCCCCATTCCATTGGTGCAATTTGCACCAATGCATTGGGCAGCACTTCTCTTTTCATACTCATCGTATAACAAATCCAGTTTTTCATAGTCTATTGTGTACCATTTTGTTTGGTCTAACTTATCGTCGTTGAATTTCGCAGAAATTAATAGTCCCATTTTTTCAAGTTTTTGAAAAGTCCTTTTAACAGTATCATAACTCCAAAAATCAAAATATTGTTCATGCCACTCTTTTATACTGTTATAAGTCCAGTACTTGCCATCAATAAAGTTTATTTGGTTTCTTGAATTATATACAAGCCAGTAATGCACTTGCTGAAGGACAATTGCTTCATTAAGACCAATAACTTTGGCTAATGTTTTATCAACTACTATCGGGTTTTCCTCGAAAAGAAGTTTACTCCTTACGGTGGAGTCTGTCATTTTTCTCACTCTCCAATAATGTTATTAATATTCCTATCCTCTTTTACTTCAAGAAGTGATATAATTTTTTCGAAAAGGCCTGTGAAGTCGTAGTAGTTTGCTATTTGTCCACCACGTTCATTAGTACGGCTGATGACGCGAAGATAGCCTTTTTCTATGAGAGAGTTTTTGTAATTGTGCAGAGTGCGCTCAGAAACTCCAGTGTACTCTGCCATTTTTCTTAGTGAGGGTCTTGGCAGTTCTGTCGTCCACTTGAAACGCAGGATTTGCGCTATAAACCAGCACTCTCCCACAGACAGGCCTAGTTCTTTTTGAAAAGAAAAAACAGCATCCGGGATGCTGGCAATCCCGCTTCTTACAATAACCTCACCAAATCTGGCAGTAAAATTTGACATGAAGACAGCCTCCTTTTATTCACCTTCTACTTTCTCTTGAAGTTATTAAAATAAAACCTATTATTAGCCCCAAAACTATGCCAAAGAAAATACCGGCTGCTAGGCCGGCGGTGTATAAAAAGTGTAGATGATATAACTGTTTTTTAAATAAAATCCAATAATTGTCGAAATAAAAGTTGGAGGTGTATAAAGTATGGTTGATAAGATTAAAAGGTTTTATATCAGATGTAAAGAAGTAAATAGAATCCAATCTGAATTTGTATTATTTACAAAATGTTATCCAATGTATTTGTTTATACTAAGATGGTTTATTCTTATGAGTTTTCTAGGGACTTACTTCTATACCCTGAATATCTATCTTTTAGATGATAATTATTTTATGAAATATCTGTTTTATCCTTTTATATCTTTTATTTTCTTTGCAATATTACTGCCAATTGAAACATGGTTAAAAAATTTAGATAAGGCTCTTATACGTCAAAAAATCATCAATATCGCCTGTGAATATTCGCTAAAACATTTTGCAGCAATGCGATTATCCAAAATAATTACAGAAAGTGCTAATAATAGAGAAACTCTACAAAGCGAAATGCATTCATCTAGTATGCCGAATCTTATAAATGGAACAATGCAGATTATGAGTTTTTTAATTGGTTTTTTGGCAAACACACTTGTTGAGATATTTAAAAAAACTGGTAACTTTTTGAATTTGCATATATACAAGTATATCTTTATTTTTACTATAAGTTATTTAATTGTTTTAATAAGTTTTTATGTTACAGTAGAAATATTTAAATCGTATAGACTTTACTACATACAAATGTTTGATTATCAAATCAAGTATGCTGAGTATATAAAAGCCGCACTATTGGAATAAAGTTATGAGAAGAAAAAAGAGAATCAAGAATATTACTAACCCTAAAATTGCCCAAAATATGTGTGTTACCAACAACTCATAAAAGAATAATGCTAAACCTGCTGATGAAAATATGGAGATAAAAAAGTAAAAAGGTGGAATATAGAAATTGCTCCCACTAATTAGAAGTATAAGGGATATGAAAGCTAATTGGAACACTGTAAATGCAATAATTGCTGGGACTATTTCTATATGAGGAAGTCCTTTGATATAGATATAGAAAAACATATCTAGTATCAAAGAAGTGAATATTATTAACAATATAATACCTTTAAAATTAAAAGCTTTAAATTTTTTCATTAAAAATCACACCTTTCTACAAAATTTTTAATTTTTATAGCCTTTTAAACTGATAAAAGCAGCAAAACTTATTACTAGCCCCAAAACTATCCCAAAGAAAATACCGGCAGCTAGGCCGGCAGTATAAAGAGTATTCAAGCTTTCATCTCCTTTTGATTGTAACGTAAAAGATAAAATCAATTTTTTTGAGAACTATCATCAACCTATAAAGATATACTAGCTTTATGTTTCATTGACCTGAGTTGCTGAAAAAAAGAAGCTCCCTTCTTAGAGTAAAGACCTAATCTTCCAAATGAGATTTAGAGTAGCCCCTAACGTATTATATGTGCAGTCCTTTCCTATCCTTATTACATTTTGGTATAATATACGTAGGTAGTTAAAATTCTTCTGGTAAGGAGGTTTTAGGCTTGCAAAATAGTTTTACAAATATCATTCAACAAATGAGTGAAAAATCAATCATTGTTCAAGAGATTGAAAGTATTGTTCAAAATGCTCGCTTTGTTGGTTTTGCGGTCGATGTAACCTATTCTACTTTCACAGTACTTACTAATGATGCATGGAAAGAGCGGGCAAATGGGATACCTCATAATAGTTTTCTCTTTGCAGCGTCTCCTAATTGGTTAAAACCAACCTTTGATAATCTTTCTCATCAACTCAAAGTAAATGTAACCTCTGACGAAGATCCAGAAATAATTCTACTGCGCGTTACAGAAGAATATGAGCTCCCCAGTAAGGATATATGGTTAGCAACAAAAATTGATAAGTTTAAGAGTTTAGAAACTAAAGAATTACATGACGGTGTTATTTTCGATGAATTGTCACGAAATGAAATACAGTATGCTGGTCTCAAATGTCGTGTTCTTGGTACGTTTTATTTTGATGAATACGGAAGCCTTACTTTTGGATCAGATCTCGAAAATTATTACGGAGCCAAAATTTTATATGTGTATAAACCATCAGTAGAAGGACTAGAAAATATAGTAAATTTTGAAACTCGAAAAAAAATACAAGAAGTATCTGCAGAAACTCGTATTAATTTAAGCGACCTTGTTCCCTTTGGTCATGTCCGTTATACATCAACACAGCGGTTACAAAAGAAAGAAGGAAAATCAGCTCAGGTTTATATAAATCCAAACGATTTTTTAGCTCGCAGAACAGCACTTTTTGGTATGACACGAACAGGAAAATCTAACACAGTTAAAATTCTAATTAAATCTATTAAAGAAGCGGCCCAAAAACATGGTAAAAAAGTAGCTCAAGTTATATTTGACGTAAATGGTGAGTATATATACATTAATCCTCAAGATAAAGGAGCTATTTCTACTGATATTGATGATTGTTTTATTCTTACTTTCAATCCCAATATTAATACAGGTAATAATTCAATAAGGAGTTTACAATTTGATTTATTTAAAGATTTAGGAATAACTCACGAATTAGCTGTATCACTGCTAAGGAGTCAAGGCATAAGTACATCTACAGACTTAGAAGCATTTTTAGGTATTGACATGTATGCTTACTATAATATCGATTCTAATGATTATGCTGAAGTAAAAAGATCTGAAAGAATTAAAGCTCTTTATAAATATATATTGGCTAAAGTATTGGGAATTGATACCCCAATTCCCAATCCATTTGGCGCAACCATTCTAAAGCAACTTGATGGAATAGAACCTAGTCTTTATAAAAAAACAACATTTACAATTGAAGAATTCGAGCTTATCCTAAATAAGATCCACGACAGAAGAAATGAAATAAAGACATCAACTGGAAATCAATTGTACCGAGAGGATTTCGAAACATTACTCAATTTTGCAGTAAAGAAAAACTCTCAAGGGAAATCAATAGTAGGTTATGGACACTTGCGGAGGATACATTTAGAAAGATTCCATTTGTCTGATGCTGATACTTATTTTGACGAAATTCTAAAAAAAATAAAAAACGGAGAAACTATACTGATTGATATGGTATATGGCAGTGAAGAAATTAGGAAGCTTTTGAGTACAAAAATTGCTACTCTTATATTCTCAGAAAATCAGAAATTATTTACCAAAGCCAAAGAACCTCCATATGTAATTCTATATATTGAAGAAGCTCACAACCTTATAGGAAAAGATATGGAACCTACCGACATCTGGCCTCGAATAGCCAAAGAAGGCGCAAAATATAACATAGGTTTGGTTTATTCAACACAAGAACCTTCAACCATCAATAGAAATATTTTGGCCAATACTGAAAATTGGTTTGTTACGCACTTAAATAATGAAGATGAAGTAAAGACAGTGATACGTTATTATGACTTTGCAGATTTTAAAGAATCTATTACGGTAGCTAAAGATAAAGGATTTGCAAGAGTAAAAACTTTTTCCTCAAATTTTGTTTGTCCAGTACAAATCAGCCTTTACCAACCATCTGGTATCCAAGGTAGAAAGGAGGGAGCAGGAGTCCAATATTAACCTCCTGCTTATTGTATGCCATACATAAATGAGTTTTCAAATAAAATTTCCCATGAACGTATTATTAAAAATCCAAAAGTTATAGAAAAACTTAAGGAATTTAAAATAGCATATGAAGTTCCTGCACTCCAGGGGGATGATATAATTAAGTTGTTTCAGCAAGTTAAAGTAGAGAAAGCATCTCATGGAATTAAGTTTGTTTTTACTGTAGATAGTTCTTCGGTAGAGATTCCTTTAAATAACAACATTCCTTCTGCTACAGTGGGTATTGTTAATTTCAGTGTTTCTATTGTTGACCTTGAGGAGAAATCTTCTCTTGCTTCAAGCGAATTTATTGATCCTCAAAAATTTAACGATATGTTTAATTCTTCTTTACTTACTTTCGTAACTCCTGGGCATAATGTTATATTAAAAAACAATCTTAGCCCAATTCAATCTATAAGATTAGCTCTTTATGAATTTTTTTCACAAAAGCCATTTAATAGTTTGTCTTTGCTTGATACCCTATATATTATCCTAAAATCGAAAGATGACAAGATTTCTTTTTTATGTCCTAACCCTGAATGCCATAGAAATATTGAGTGGGATTTGAACAGTTTAAATAGCTATGTTGGTAAATGTCCGACTTGTGGTGAAGATATATATCTTTCTGATTGGCTTCGTCTTCATGAAGCATTAGATGAAGAATGGGGAACAGGTTCTATTCTTTCTAGGTTCTCGCAAGTAAACGAACATCTAGTTGTTTTAAACCTCATACAAACAATACAAAATAACTCATTCCTGAGAAATCTTTTAAAAAATACTGCTTTTATAATAGATGGTCCTCTTGCCCTTTATGGAGAACCTGCTAAACTTCATGCACATATACTTCAATATTTACATCAGCTTAAAAGCGAAGGATTTGTGTATTTCGGTATTATCAAAAGCGGAAGGCTAAAAGACCATTTTACTATTTTAGAAGAAAAACTAAAACAACAGGGTATTAATATTCCTTATAATTCTTTTATGCTTGTAAATGATGAATATCGTTTTAAATATGTTCAAAAGAAAGGTAAAAAATATGTCCTTTCACTTCCATACCCAGTCCCAGAAAAAACAGACGTGGCTTTTAAAGAATATATCTTTAAACATGAAGCTTATGATACTTTACCAGTGGTATTAGATTTACTCAATAGAATTAGTATTGACCTTTATGAAGATGCGGTTTTACCAATTGCTTTGGCACATAAATTTGCCTCTATAAGTCTTAACCCTGGTGTTAAAATCTTAGAAATATTTACTAAAAGTTATGTCAAACAACAATAATTTAAAAAACAATATTTTCCGTCCCTTCAATTCTAGAAGGGACTATTATTTTGTTGTAAAACATTATCTCTTGTTTTTTCTTAATAGTTCCTGCCGTGTAAGTAACATCGATGAATATATAAGGTATTTTTTCAGAATAAAATCCCATAACCTCACTTGCTAAATCATACGTCATTACCCAAGGAATATTTGCCATATTGGTTAAAACAAAATGAGCTAAATAAGCATGGTCTTCTTTTTTATAAAAATTAGTATAAAGTTCACTACCTTTATGATAATACGGTGGATCTAAGAAAACAAAAAGTTTTTTTCTGTTGTTGATAACTTTATTCAAAAAATCAACAGCATCCAAATTGTATATTTCTATTTTATTCTTCATTGCGGATATATTCTTAATAATGTCAATAATTCGTTCCTTGTTAAAACGGCAACCAATTTTGTATTTCCCGGTTTGTAAGTATCCTCCTATCGGGCCAGCGTTTAGTATACCGGAACGGTTAGTTCTATTTAAGAAAAGTGTAGCAAAACCTAATTCTAATATATCAGTTGGTTCTTTAAATTTTTTCTTTATTTCTTTATAAGTTTCAATAGTTATCGACGTTTTTTCTATCATCTGACACAGTTCTTCTGGATAATTTAAAATACTAAACCACAAAGAATATATAGCTGGATCTATATCATTTAAAATTATCCTTTCTACCTTTTTATTGAATAGCAATGCTAATGCTAAACCGGCCCCACCAGCGTATGGTTCAACATAATTATAGCCATTCAATGAATTAAAATCGATTATTTCAGCAACAAAGCGATATAAAAATCCTTTACCGCCTGGATATCGTAAAGGAGAATAAGTTTTCATTTATACCTCCACCTTTATTTTTATCAAAATAAAGAAGATACTTCTTTTAACATTATCGATAGTTATAAAATAAAAGTCAAGAGGAAAACCCGAAATTTATTAAAACAAAAAATTTTATAAATTGCAATATTAAATGCAACACCTAATGAAAATCATGTAGATATAGGATTTGGAACAAATCATATATAACCTTAAGCCCATCTTAGTTAACA
>NZ_JAIHAP010000096.1:0-6731 GCF_020054775.1 Thermosipho sp. (in: thermotogales)
ACTGTTTTTTTAATTGGCTTCAAATATGTATTTATAAAGTATTACAGAGATCGGTCAAAAAATACTTATATTAAAATCAAACTCGATAATTTTTGTTATATTGCATAGTAGAATTCTAACAAAAAATAAAAAGGAGTCTAAAGACTCCTTTCATTCATTATATCTATATTTAGATTAGAGTATTAAAATCACTTAATTTTCTAACTCTGCTTTCCAACCCAATTATAATTTCTACAAGATTTTTATAATGCAATTTTTTAAATTCATTCAATTTTTGAAAATCCTTTTCAATATTTCTTATATTATTTGCTAATTTCATTTCTATTACTACAAAATTATTTTGCGTATTTGGAATATGAATTATAAAATCTGGTACTTTTCCTTTTTTCTAAGACTTCAATTATTAAATCTATTAATTTTTTCATGTATAAACCATCCCTTTAAAATTAAATTTTAGCTATTTCCTCTTAATCCTAAAGACTTTTTTATTTTAGATTTCTTGCACTTATGAAAAACTATATTTTCTATTTCTTATCTGTCTAATCTATAGGCAGATGTACAATTATTCCTAATTTTTAAAAGAATTGAATCATAAAAAAATAATTTTACAATCACCTTATAGCCGTCTATGTAAAAATTTTAAGAAAATAGAAAAATTCAATATCTTGTTTTATTATTCTTTATTTCAAACAATATAATTTCATCATTATTTTCTATTCTTTTTTTATAATCTTCTAAATATTTTCTTCCTTTTTCAGTTATCTCCCAAACACCTTTTGGTGAATTTGATGATAAAAGTCCCTCATTAACAAGTGTATTTCTACACCAACTTGCAGTATCTTTCCAACGTATTTTATGTGGATTAGAAGGGATATTTTCATAATCATATTTATTAAGTTTTCCTTTCAATTTCTGCTCAACAATTTTGAGAACTTCTTTTGCCTCTGCCCTTCCACCTAATTCAACTAAGGCTTCAAGTATTGGAATTCTAAATTCTTTCTCAGGTGTTTTCAAACCTTTTTCTAATTTTACAAATTTCTTCCTAGAAGTAATCTTTGAATTTTTAACCATAAAAATTCTATTCCATTCTTTTTTTAAATCTATATTATTAAACATATTATCACATTCTTTTTTTAATTCCTGTAATTTTTCAATAATTGAGATAAATTTTGTTATTCTTTCTTCAATTTTAGTTATTTTATTGAAGTCATTAGATTTATTTTCAAGCTCAAATTCATGGTTTAATTCATTTATAATATTTTTGATTTCCTCTATTAAAATTTCAAAAAATTCATTAAGTTCTTTTTTGTTTATCCCATAATAAAACCTCTCTTTTCTTTGTAAAAACAATTAGCATTTAAAATATTAATTGTTGAAAATTTAATTACCACCATATTAGAGGTTTGACATATTCTACTACTATCTTTCGTTTCTCTAGAAGCTATAAAATCTTATGTTAAAAATAAAAATCTATAACTCGGTTTCAAATCTTTTAATTAATCTATTTACAAATTCATCAACACTTCCTACCCAAAATTCTTGATATTTTTCTGGACTACCAAAATTCTTATTAAATAAATATAAGTCAAAAATAATTTTTAATCCTTCTTTTTTAAAAACCTTTGGTTTTCCATTCTCGTAAAACAACCTAACAAATCCATCGATTTTTCTATACCCGTCTGCATATTCAGTTGACTTAGGATCAACAAAAACAACAAAATAATTATTGGCTTTTTTAAACCAAAACACAAAATCAGGATAAAAGTTATGTACAATACCATTGTCATCAGTATAAGGTATAAAAACACTATCTATTTTTGGAGTTATTTTACTGAATAACCACCAATCAAAAATTTCAAAATAATTAGATTTTTTCTTTAATTCATTAATAAACTCTATCTCGCTTCTTTCGTTAAGAATGTTGACCAATAAGTTTTTTACAACTTCTCTATCAAGAGCTTTTATTACAGGAATAAAATAATGCTCTTTAATAAAATCTAATTCTAATTCATCTCTATCTTTTCCCGTTATACTTATTCTTTCTTCATCATGTTCACTATAAACCTTTTCTATTGTTTCCCTTACTTTGTTGACTTCCTCTTCTTTTGGAATTCTTATCTTGATTCCTTTGTAATGAATTATAGGTTCCTCACTTTCTATAACATCAGAAATCGTTTCAATAATAACAAAATTGTTTATATATCTAATAATATCTTTTATGCATTCATGCCAACCTAATCGTTTTTTATTATCTCTAATCTTAAAAAAATTATCTTTATTTTTATCTTCAAATATTTCTCTTAGTAATTTTATTTTTTCTATTGGTTCATCATCTTTAGTAAAATAGAATAAATATAATAGTTCATCGGAAATGCTTTTAAGTACATTTTTTACATCATTATAATCAATAGTATTGATAATATATTTTTGTATGTTTTCATTCTTTAATGCATTGATGTTTATACTTCTTTTTACCTTTCTATAATAAGGAACAAACAACTTATTTCCATTAATTCTTTCTATATTTTTCTTTAGTTCAATTTTTACACCAGAATTTTTAATTATTTCTCTCGTGCTTTCAATAATTTGTTTTATTACATTTGCTTTAGTTCCCCATACAAATAACGTTTCAATTGGCAATATAAAGTTTCTGTATTTACCAAATGTTGGCAATATTCCTAATCTTTTTCTATCACCATTTTTTACAGGTTGAACTCTTAAACCTCTTCCAATAGATTGCAGAACAAATTTTTTGGCAACTTCACCTGTTCCAATATTAATGAAAACTATAACATTAGGTCTATTTGAATCCCAACCTTCATAAAATGCTCTGGACCCTAATAGCATATTTATGTATTCCTTTTCATCTAAATTTGAAAAATAATCTTCATTAACAAAAGTTTCTTGAACTCTTAAATTGAATTCATCAACTAGTGATTTAAACAACTTATTAGCATCTCCTACTTTTATTAAAGCAAATGGCTTATCACTTGTCATAAGTTTAAGTGCTAATTCTTTTTCAGACTTCGATTTAACTATTTCAATTTCACCAGGGGCGTCTGAATTAAATACTTCTTTTAATACATCTAAAGGAGTAATGTTTGATATAAAATTTTTGTCAATATTTGCTCCAGAAAAACTTTCATTTTCATCAAATGGATTAATAGGGTTATTAAAACTTTCAATAGCCATTTTAAAAATTTGAGAATTCAATATTTTTTCATAACCTTCTATTGATGTAATTTCTTTTATAAGCTTAAATAATAACTTTAAATCAGAATCAATTGTATTAACTGAATTTACAAGAAATACTGCTAGTGGTGAATGATATTCCAATTTAAGCTCTTGGTTCTCTCTTAATTCTTTTGATATCTTTTTTAAGTATGTAAGTAAAATTAATGTTTTCAAAATTATCAAGTATTTTTTATCCTCATCAAAATCTTTAATACTTTTATCTTTTATTTTCAAATTTTCATCAAAAATCCTAATTTCTTTTCCATAACCCTTTTCAATAAAAGATGATAAGTTGAATTCAAAAATTGTAGTTAAAATGTCTCTTTCGTCTGTAAATGTTGCAGAAAAATTAAATAAAAATCCATTTCTTGATAAAATAGAAAAATACTGTTGCGATTTACTAGACTCTTTGTCACCTTTGTGAGCCTCATCTAAAATAACATACCAATTTCCACCATTATCATAGTTTTCATAATTAATTATTTTATCTTTTTGAACATCTGAAATATTATCTGAACGATAATAAAAAATTGGATATTCAATAAAGTTTTTGTAATTATTCACACTATTAAAATCTTTTAACTCATATAATTTTAAAATTTTTCCACTTTGAGATTTATTAAATTCTTCAAAATGAATTTTAAATTGCTTAATTAAATCATCTCTATATGTTAAAAAAAGGATATTTGTTTTTGGTATTAGACCTCTTTCCATATATGTTATTAAAATATCAATTAGCTTAACTATTACTAATGATTTTCCGCTTCCTGTAGCCATCCAAAATCCCATTCTGTTAATAAAATTACTATACGGTATCTTATCTCCTTCGTTATAAAAATATCTATTTAGAATTTTCCAGACATCACTTTCAGAATTTCTAATATCCATAATAGATGATAAATCTAAATCTACAGAATATTCTTCCAATTCATTCCAAAATCTTTGTTTATTTGCATTTAGAATTTCATAATAATAATACAATGCTCGTATAGCATACTTTAATGCTTCAATTTGAAAATCCCATAATTTCTTGGTATCTGAAAATGATACTAAATCTACATTTCTCCAATCATATGGCAATTCTTCAAAAATTGGTGCTTTTTCATCTATAAAAGACATTAAAAGAGGATAAATATTTATGTTGCTCGAACTTTTTGTTTTACTCGCCATAGTTTTCACCACCATATAAGAGGTTTAATATATTCTACTGGTATATTATCATACCTTATTTCTCCTATGTCTTCTAATTCAAAACTTTCTTTACTTATTTTCTTTATTTTCTTCCCTAATACATTTGACAATGTCTCTACTATATCTATCTTCTTCTCCGGATAGAGCTTGGACAAATCAACTTTGTATTCATTTCCTTCTCTTTTTAATAATGTTTCTACAAATTTCGGAGATCTCATGAAGATATATTCATTAAATACATCTTTTCCTGGTGATGGTTGTAAACTTAAGTCACCATGTTCATATTTTGCATTACGTAATACTTCTTCATATTGTTCTAATTCATAGTATTTGAAAAATCCACCTGCTTTTTTTTCATTATATAATTCTTTAACATCTTTCTCTTTTGAAATACCTGATTTATCATATGCTAAAACTTTTTTCATTCTTGGTAAAACTACCGTGTAAAAATGTTCTCCCATTTCAATACCAATCCATTTTCTCCTTAACTTATGTGCAACTGCTATTGTTGTGCCGCTTCCTAAAAAGAAATCCATAACTATATTACTTTTGTTGGTTGTTGATTCTATAACTCTAAGTAATAAAATTTCAGAATTTTCTGTTTGAAAGTTCCAATTAAATGAATAACCTGGTATATCTGTCCAATCAGTATCTATTGGTTCTTTTCCATCACTTTCAACAAGATAATCAACTCGAGGTTTATTTTCACCACATTCTGGGCATCTTTCCCATTTTCCCTCATAATGAATATATCCACAAACACTACATCTAATCCTTATTTTTTTCTCTTTTTCTAATTGATATATTCTATCTTGACTGAATGTCCATGCTCTTCCTTCAGGAGGTTTTAATTCAGCACCAAAAATAATTCGTGCTGGTCCACCTTTCCTCCCAGCAGTCATAGATGTCATGTCGTGCCACCAGGGTTCTTTAGGAGTTTTTAGATTTTTTCGAAAACCTTTAAATAAAAACACAAAGGTTTTATTATAATAAAACAATGAATCAGTCGCTGTAGGAAATCTATTAGCTCCAAATCCTTTTTTGACGATTCTGTTTACTTGAATTTCATTTCTAAAATTTTCTTGTCCATAAATTTCATTCATTAATGGTCTTACTATCCAATTACCATTGTAATCACATCTTACAAATATGCTTCCTTTTTCATTTAATAATTCTCTAGATAATTTCAATCTGTTTTCCAACATAGTTGCCCATGTACTATCTTTGTATTTTACTGAATAAAAATAATCAGCCTCCTGCTCTTTGTTAAATGGAGGATCTATGTAAATTGTTTGAACCTTTTCTCTAAACTTTGGTAATATCGAATTCAAAGCTTGATAATTCTCACTCTTTATCAACCATCCATCAAGTTCTTCATCTATATCGTCAAATAATTCCAATATCTCAATCTCTATGTCTTTAAAATATCCTCTTTGACTAAACAAATTACTTTGTTCTTGTTGATATATTTCTTCTTTTTTGAATCCTTCATCAACTATTCCTAATTCTTTCCACTCTTCTATTTGTTGTTCTATATTCTCATGGTTTAATATCTTTTCAAGTACTTCATATCCTCCTTCTTTTTCTACTATCCTATCTATTGTTATTACATAATTACTGTTAAATACAAATTTCGGTTTGTTCCATATCTTTACCAGTTCGTTCTCAAACTGTGCTATAAATTCTATTATCTTATTCGCTATTTTTTTGAATACTTGTATCTCTTTTATCCTCTTCATACTCCATACATTTTCTGAATCAAACATGTATTGATATACATACATGTCTAATTGTTCTTTTAAAAATTTCTCTGCATCTTTGTTTATAAAGTAATCTACTTCACTTTGTTTGTTAAATATCCTTATTGCTTTTTCTACATCTTCTGTTGTTATGTCTTTATATCCTTCTTTTGCTTGCTTTACTATTTCGTCTATTTTTGTTTTTCTTCCTTTCTCTGAATATATACATCTTAATACTATCTTTTTGTCTTTGTCTATTTCTTTGAATTCAAACATTATTTCTTTTTTCTCATTTGCTTTTTTATGTTCTAACTCTGACACATCAAAATAAAATTTTATCTCTTCACCATTTATTCCTTTTATCTTTATCTCAACACTTTTGTAGTTTTTTTCGGTCTTGACATAGTACAACATATGCGTTTTCCAGAAAAGTATTACATCTTTTTCTGGGTCATATACTCTTTCATATATTCTTTCACTCCATGGTGTATATGTGTAATAAATCGATCCACTTTCTGAAAAATATCTTTTAAAGAATGTGTATAGTTTTTCAAATAACTCTTCTCT
>NZ_JAIHAP010000002.1:0-95668 GCF_020054775.1 Thermosipho sp. (in: thermotogales)
TTTAGACCAAAAAGCCGATTTCCAAAGCTTACTTTTTATTTGTGGAAATTTCTTTTTTACTAGTCTAGATGAAGTGCTTTTATATGCATTTATGAATTTCGATAGCTGTGAATTTGGCTGTGCAGAAAACAGCACATGAATATGGTCTTTATCATGATTCCACTCTTGTAATTTAATACCATATAGCATATTATGCACAAATATGCAAATTCATTTCCATATTATAGAAGATGGAGTCTTCTTTGCTTTTATTTCGATAAAAATGAAAATATTTCTTCTCTTAAATATATTTTAGCTTCACCAAATATTGTACAAGATGTAGAATTTACTGAATATTATATAATTTTAAGTAGATCATACGGAATAAATAATAATTCAAAATTGGAATTTTATCCTAATATGTTAAACAAACAATCACACAAAAAAATAAATAATATTCCCGTTTGGTTTTTAGACGTTCCAGAAAAAACAATAAATATTTTACCTATGTCAGAAGGAATATCAAAAATTGATAATTCATTATATATATTATTTGAATCAGGTGCTTTAAAATATAAAAACTTTTGTAAATCACCAACAGAATATATTTGGAAATTAAATATAGAAATACTTTCAAAAAAAGAACATTAGATATAATTATTATGTTTTATATAAAAAAACAAAGAGGATAGCTCTTTGCTATCCTCTTGCCTTGGCGGGGACGACGGGATTTGAACCCGCGGCCACCGGTGTGACAGACCGGCGTGATAACCAGGCTTCACCACGTCCCCAACTCTAGTCATCAATTAATATTTTACCATATTTATATAATCTTGTCAATCGCCTTATCGGCTACATTTTATTTAACTGGCGGGGACGACGGGATTTGAACCCGCGGCCACCGGTGTGACAGACCGGCGTGATAACCAGGCTTCACCACGTCCCCAATCTTAATGACAAAGACCGTTATTTATTTTGCCATAAACACATGCATTTGTCAACACTAAAACGAGTTAAATTTCTGTAAAAACAAACCAATTACTTTACTAATTCATTAATCTTGTTTTTATCATGCAAATATTTTGCAAAATATAAAAACGGCGTATCAGCTGCTGCAACAATCCATTTAAAAAAGTAAGTGGTCCATAATATACTCCAAAAAACGTTTAATTCATATACACCCCAGAATGCTATAAAACAAAATACAAAACTATCTATAAATTGTGAAACCATAGTTGATAAGTTGTTTCTTACCCACAAAAATTTAAGCTGTGGTAACTTATTTTTCCATAGATGATATGCCCAAATATCATGAAGCTGTGATAACCAATATGCAGTTAATGATGCTATTACAATCCTTGGCATTATTGAAAAAATAGTTTCAAGAGCACCCTGTGCAAAATCTGATTGATCTGGTTTAAAATAAAGAGCTAATTGCATCATAACAGTCATAACTATAAGACTCCAAAATCCAACATATACAGCTTTCCTTGCATCTTTTTTTCCATAATTTTCTGATAAAATATCAGTTACTAAAAAGGTTGTTCCATAAACTATGTTTCCTAAAGTTGCAACGAATCCAAATAACTCTACCGTCTTTAACACTTGAATATTTGCAATAATAGTAGCAATAGCAGTCCAAATATACAGGCCAGTTTTACCCATTAGCCTGTAAAATAGCAAAATACCTCCAAAGTTTACAAGCATCAGCAAAAACCAGAGTACTTCGTTTGTCACAGCAGATTCCTCCTTTTTAATTTTCTATCTAATAATTTCTATACCAAAACCTGCCATTCCGATCCCAACATGTGTAGATATTACTTTACCAGTATTAGAATAATCAAAATATTCAACTTCATACCTTTCCTTAATCAATTTCATCATTTCATCAATATGCTCTTTTCCATTGCAATGAATACCTATCAAACCTATTTTTTGACCAATTTTTATTCCTTCCTCTTCCATTTTTGATAAAATCATACTATATGCCTTTTTATATCCTCTTGTTTTATCAAAAGGAATCATTTCTCCTTCTTCATTTATATAAATTCCAACTTTTATCTTCAACAAATTACCAACAAAACCTGTAAATTTACTTACTCTTCCACCTTTGGCCAGAAAATCAAAATCGGAAACAAAAAATATAGCATGAAATCTTTTATTTTCTCTTTCTTCCCTTACCTTTTTCGCAACTTCTTCAAGGCTCATTCCAGAATTAAGCAATTCTCTGGCATACTTTGCCATGTTAGAAATTATTGAAGAAGCCATTTTTGTATCAACAATTTCAATTGGAATATCAAAAGACTCTGCTGCAAGTCTTGCAGAATTAAAAGTTCCAGACATTTTAGTAGAGATTGTTAAAACCAAAACGCTATCATACCCATCTTCTATAGCTCTTTTATATGCATTCTGAAAATCCAAAATTGAAGGTTGTGAGGTTTTTGGTAACTCTTCTGCTTTTGAAAGTCTTTCATAAAATTCTTTTAAGCTTTCCTCATCTCTAACATTATCAGGTTCACTACTGCCATCTGGCCAATTTACATAGAGTGGGACAACATCAATATCGTATTTTTCAATCCACGATACTGGAATATCCGATGTACTATCAACAATAATTTTTGTTTTCATATTAACTCCTCCTTTGAACCTAGAATTATTCTATTTAATTGTTTTAATGAAGAAACTTTTACAATATTTTCCCCGTTTATATCTTCAACATTTGGTATTATAAATCTATCATAACCAGACTTTTTTGCATTTTCAATTCTTTTTTTAATATTTCTTACTCTTCTAACACTTCCATCTAATCCCACTTCCCCTATTATCACGACCTTTCCTAAGAAAGTGTTATACAATGAAGATAAAATAGATGATGCAATAGCTAGATCACTTGCTGGATCTGTGATTTTTAATCCACCAGATACATTTAAATATAAATCATGAGAATCAATTGGTAAATTAAGGTGTTTTGCAATTACAGCACCTAAAATAATCAATTTTCTAACATCAATACCATGAGCTATTCTTCGGGCTGTAGCAATTTTATCTCTTGATACAAGACTTTGAATTTGGACAAGAATAGGCCTTGTACCTTCAAACACACATGAAATAACATTTCCTGGCATATTACTTTCCTCAATAAACACTCTATCCTTCAAAGGAATTAGTCCTTCCTCTAACATTTGAAAAATTGCTAACTCTCCACTTGGACCAAATCTATTTTTTAAAACCCTTAAAATTCTAAAGTCTGTATTTTTTTCTCCTTCAAAATAAATAACTGTATCAACGACGTGCTCAACTAACTTTGGACCGGCAATATTTCCCTCTTTATTCACGTGAGCAACTAAAAGTGAAGGTATACCTTTTTCTTTTGATAATTTTCTTATCTTTTCTACTACTGTTTTAATCTGCAAAATCCCGCCAGGTACTCCATCTACACTATTTGAAAATATAGTCTGTATTGAATCAAAAACTATAAAAGAAGGATTTAACTGATTAATAGCAACAAAGATTGACTCTATTTCATTTTCTGTTGTAACATAAAGATTTGAGTCACTAATATTTAGTCTTTTTGATCTTAAGCCAATTTGCTCGATACTTTCTTCACCACTTACATAAAGTACTTTCCCATGTTTTGAAAGCATCTTACATAATTGCAATGAAAGTGTACTTTTTCCAACTCCTGGTTCACCACCAAGTAGTATAACCTGACCAGAGACAATACCTCCACCAAACAACTTATCAATCTCTGGATCATTTGACTTTAACCTTTTATTTTCATCAATTTTTAAACTATCATCAAGCAAAAAAATGCGGGAACTTAAACCCGCATTTTTCTTTTCATCTTCACTAACTTTAATCTCTTTCGCACTGTCCCATGCACCACATGAAGGACATTTTCCAAACCACTTTAAAGATTCATAACCACAATTATCACAAACATAAACTGTTTTTTTCTTAGTCATTTTTCACCTTTACTTTTCTCTGTCTTTTCTTTTTAAATACTATCTTTCCATTTTCATAACTACAGACAATTGTGTCATTCTCTTTAAACTTACCTTTCAACAATTCTTCCGATAAAGGATCTTCTATATGCCTTTGAATTGCACGTTTTAAAGGTCTTGCTCCATATGCGGGATCGTAACCTTCTTGTACTAAAAAGTCTTTTGCACTTTTACTTAACTCAAGTGAAATACCTTTCTCAGAAAGTCTTTTTCTGATATCCTTTAAAAGTATTTCTATTATTTTCCTAATATGGTCCTCTGTAAGTTTATGGAATACAACTACTTCGTCTATTCTGTTCAAAAATTCCGGTCTAAAAGTTTTCTTTACTTCTTCAATAACCTTTTCTTTCATTTCCTTAAATTCGACATTATTATCTTTACTATCCACAAATCCTAAGGATCTTTTTCCAGAAACAATTTGAGTACCACCAATATTACTCGTCATTATTATAATTGTATTTCTAAAGTCAACAACATGGCCTTGAGAATCGGTTAACCTTCCATCATCCATAATCTGTAATAAAAGATTAAAGACATCTGGATGTGCCTTTTCAATTTCATCAAACAAAATTACTGAGAAAGGTCTTCTTCTTACTCTTTCGGTAAGAGCACCACCCTCTTCGTATCCAACATATCCTGGAGGCGCTCCAATCAATCTAGAAACCGAGAATTTTTCCATATATTCGCTCATGTCAAATCTAATAAGTGCTTTTTCATCACCAAAAAGATACTCAGCAAGTGTCTTTGCAAGCTCAGTCTTTCCAACTCCAGTTGGACCAAGGAATAAAAACACACCTACAGGTCTTCTAGGATCTTTTAAACCACTCCTTGCTCTTCTAATGGATCTAGCAATAGCTCTCACTGCTTCTTCCTGACCAACTACCCTATTATGAAGCGCATCTTCAAGCTTCAACAATTTTTCACTTTCTCCTTCTTCAAGCTTCTTAAGTGGAATACCTGTCCAATTTGAAACTACTTCCTCTATCTCCTCAACACCTACAACCACAACACTAGTTTCAACATTCTTTTTCCACTCATTGTATCTAATATTAAATTCCTCTTTTAACTCATTCTCTTCTTCTTTTAATTTAGCTGCTTTTTCATATTCTTGATTTGCTGCAGCAATTTCTTTTTTCAACTTTATATCTTCAATCTTTTCTTTAAAATTCAATAATTCCTTTGGCATAACGAATGCTTTCAGTCTTGCTCTTGCACCAGCCTCATCTATCACATCTATCGCTTTATCCGGCAAGAAATGATCACTTATATATCTTTGTGACAAATATACAGCTGCTTCTAAAGCTTCATCAGTGTATTTTACTTTATGATGTTTTTCATATTTTGGTTTTAAACCCTGTAAAATTCTAATAGTCATCTCAGGTGTCGGTTCTTGAACATATATCTTTTGAAATCTTCTTTCTAATGCTGCATCTTTTTCAATAAACTTTCTATATTCATCAGGTGTTGTAGCGCCTATACATTTTATCTCTCCACGTGCAAGCGCTGGTTTTAAAATATTTGCAGCATCAACTGCTCCTTCAGCTGAACCTGCACCAACAATCATATGTATCTCATCAATGAAAAGTATAATATCTTTTTGATTTTTTAATACTTGAAGTAGCTTTTTCATCCTTTTTTCAAACTCGCCACGGTACTTTGTCCCAGCAACAAGAGAAGCCACATCCAATGAAAAAATAGTCTTTCCTTTTAAAGGTTCTGGAACTTCACCGTTTACAATTTTTTGAGCAAGTCCCTCAACAATCGCAGACTTACCAACGCCAGGATCACCTATTAATACTGGATTATTTTTCTTTCTCCTAACTAAAACTTGCATTACACGTTCTATTTCACTTTCTCTTCCAATAACTGGGTCAAGTTCACCTTTTATCGCTTGTGCAGTTAAATTAATTCCAAAACCTTCCAATTGTCTTGCACGCGTCACTATTTCCTCATCAAAATCTGTAAAATCAGCTAAATCCTCTTCAGGCATATCTCCTGACAACTCCCTTCTTAACATCTGAACATCAATTCCCATTTTCCTTAAAATATGAACTGCTATTCCTTCACCTTCTCTTAAAATTCCTAAAAATAAATGAATAGGCTTTATTTTATTTTCACCAAGACTCTTTGCTTCTTCATATGCTAACTCCGTTACCCTTTTGGCTCTGGGTGTCATCTGAGGTGACATTATAAATCCTCGCATTCCCATACCTACAATAGAAATTACCTCGTTTCTAATTTTTGTATAAGTAATTCCATAATTTTCAAGTATTGACTTTATCTTATTATCATTAATTTTCAAAATAGCCAAAAGTAGATGCTCTGTACCAACATATGAATGTCCTAGCTCTTTTGCCTCTTCTTGAGCCATTACAAAAACTTCTGCGGACTCTTCAGAAAACTTGTCAAACATATATTTTCACCACCCTTTCTGTCCGCGACAAATTACTTCTGTTTCTATTATACCTTATAAACACTAAAATATCAATTTTTATTAATTTAATATTATATTTGAAATAAACTCCTTGTTATAGTCAAAATCGTAATCTGAAAATATTGACTTTCCTAAAATTATTACTTTGCCCAATCCTGATTGCTCTTCAACACCCAAAACTATTTTATCAACCTGTATAGCATCACCATTTCCATCACTATCTTCATTCTTTGCAGTTTCAGATTCTAGCAATACTTTTGCACTTTCTCCAACTATTAATGAGCATGGGCTATAGAGTCTCACACCATTTACAAGAATCTTGTATCTTGCACCATAATTGTTTACTTCATCAACAACTTGATCATCATTAAATTTAGTACCCAGCCCTAGTTTTTCAAGTATGTAATTAAGTTCTTGAGTGTTTCCACCGTTTCTATAATCACTTTTGCTTGTTATTATAAGTTTTCCACCTTTCTTTACAAAGTCTACAATACTTTCTACCTCTTTTTCACTATATCCCTTACCATTTTGAATAATTAACACATCTCCATCTATTTCTTCCAGTTTATTAGCATAACTAATTTCTAGTCCAAGTGATTTTACAAAATTTTCAAGCTTCGTAAGTTTTGTTGTGCCATAATCGTTCATATGTCCTATATCAATTATTATTTTATTTACTGATTTCTTCTTAGCATATCCAAACATTTCATATAAAGCTTCAAGTTCAATAACTTTACCATTAATTTTTTGTTTGTAAAGATCAAGGTATGTTTCATCACTACCTGGTATTATTATAATTTCTCCATCAAATTCGCTTAAAGCTTTAATTTCAGGAGCTAATAAATCCTTTGAAAAATCAAATCCATCAACTTTTGGAGTAGAAATAATCAATACGTCAACATCTTTTAGATTGGTTAGCATTCTCTTTGAGTACAAAACCCTATAACCATTTTCAGATAAAAATTGACCAAATTTCTTTAATTCAACCATATAATCATTTTCATGAAGTATGTCAATCATTACAGCCTTTTTGTATGACTTTACAAATATTTTGTGTGATTGAACAAATACATTATTCACTAAAAATTTGATAAGGTGATCTCCTGATGATAATTTTCCTAAATCTACAGATAAAGACTTTATCTCATATGGTTTAAAACTTACCTGCTTAGTTGTAACTACGCGATCATTATCAACAATTTTCAGATCAGCTTCTACATTTTCACTAGTAACATTATAAATATCAAATAAAATAACATTGTTGTTATACTTTACATTATTAACATAAATAGAACTTTCTTTTTGAAACCAGATTGGAGAAGTAACTATTTCATCAGAATCACTTTGTTTAATGTAACAGTAATACCATTCATATCCATCAGGAATTTCAACTGTAATATTGGTTGAATAAGAATCACTTCTTGGATATGCTTCAACTACTGTTCCACTTTGAGAAATTAACGCAAAATAATCTATATTGTCGTAGTCTTTATACTCAAAGTGCAAAGTTACCTTTTTAACAGGTTCTTTAACAATATCTCCCATTATATAATTTCCATAACTAAAACTAACTTTAACATCTTTATCCTCGGTTCCAAATGTATGCCTTGACCATAATGCACTCATTATATCATCATAGCTTAAATATTGAGCAATTATCCCTGTTCTTCCTTCATTTGCACTACCCCAGTTGGGCTTATGATTATCCTGACCAACTGTTGCACCAAGATGCCAACCTTTGTTAAGTGCTACCCTGTAATTTTTAAGCATTTCATCATTTATTACATCACCAGCCTTCCAATTACCATTTCCAACTTCAATTAAATTCATATATAAATCAGCTTGAGGATAATATTCAAAATCATTAAAGGTGCCAAATACAGAAATTGGATGGTTAAATTGTCCAAGCTTTTTATGCTCAACAATCCACTTATAGAAACCTTCCATTGAACTTACGTTGTTTCTGTCTACCCATTGCAACGATTCATACACATTTATATGACCTATTCCAGAAGTCCATTCAAAACCTTGAAGAGCTATAAATTCTCCTTCAACAGTTGCCTTTTCAGCAGCAAGCTTTGTTAAGTAAGTTTTAGTTTTACCATTTATAAGTTGCTCAAAATAATATGCATGATCTGTTACTGCTTGCACATCTACATAATTTTTTGCGTAACTATACGCATCTTCCGGATAAAGTTTTCCATCAGAATAAGAAGTATGTGAATGTAAATTTCCATAATAAATATTTGCAAATGTTAAAAACGTCACTAAAATTGCTAAAATAGAAATCCACTTTTTCATAAAAAAACACCTCCAAAATTTTCTCTATAAATTATTATAACCTAACTTCTGTTTTTTTAAAAGAATATATGTTAAAATTATTTAGTTAGGGAGGTGATAAAATGTGGCTAATTTTAAGTGATTCTCACGATAACTTACACAAAGCTAAAGAAATAGAAAGAATGATAATTAAAAATAACATAAAAAAGATATTTCATTGTGGTGATTTTGTAGCTCCGTTTATTTTACCATATTTTGTAAAAGAAGAAATAGAATTTTATGGAGTATTTGGTAACAATGATGGTGAAAGACTTCTTTTAACACAGAGATCAAACGGAAAAATAAAAGTTGGACCACGCGATCTTACAATAGATAATTATAGAATTTTAATGATGCATGAACCTTTTGCGTTAGAAGCAGCAAAATCAAGTAACTTGTATGATTTTATATTTTTCGGACACACACATGAAATATATACTGAACAAACAGAAAAAACTTTAATAATTAATCCCGGTGAATCTTCAGGATGGTTAACTGGAAAATCAAGTATAATACTTTTAGAACCAAAAAATAAAAAATGGGAAATTCTATATCTTTGAGGCATTTATATGTGTAGAATGCTCGGATTTTCATTTGAAAATGATAAACCAATTAATTATCTATTTAAAGAATTACAAAACATGGCGAAAAATGGCTTAAAAAGCCCTCATTCACATGGCTTTGGAATTTACGCACTTACTGAAAGTAATGAGGTATTGTACCACAAATTTGAAGAACCAATTTATGAAAAAGATATCTCTTTTCCTAGACTAAAGATTGGTATAATTCACGCAAGAAAAGCTTCTCCAAGTTATCCAATTGGTTTTCTTCAGATACACCCATTTGTTGATGAAAACGGCACAGCTTTCTGTCATAACGGAACGATACACTCATTAAAAAGAAATAATATCTTTGAAAGCGATAGCTATGAATATTTCTTAATAGTAAAAGATTTCAAAGATCTACATGATCTTTCTAAAAGATTGAAAAAATTTATTAAAGAAAATGAATTTACTGGCATCAACTTTTTGATGATCAAAAGAAAAAAGCTATATGCATTTTGTTATTTTAATAGTGATCCTGATTACTATACTATGTGGTATTCTAAAAATATAATTTCATCTGAAAAATTAGGCTTAGATTTTAAAATGGTTAAAAAAGGCGAACTTTTAATTTTTGAAAATGGAAAATTAATTTTCAAAGATGTTATTATTTAAAATACATAAAAGTGGTATAATTAAGGAAGTAAAATTTAGGAGGTGAAAAAGAAATGAGTAGTGACAGTTTTAGTAGATACTCAGATGAACCTTTATCTAGACCACCGTAGTTTAATATAAGGAGGTAGAAAAAATGGTAAAATTTTACACAATGCAAGAAAATAAAATTGTGGAAGTAGAAAAATTCGTTCCAAATTCCCTTATTAAGGTAATTGACCCTTCCGCTGATGAAATTCACATGCTTTCAAGTCTTCTCCAATTTGATCCTGATTTTATATATGACTCCCTCGATGATGACGAAAGGGCTCGTATAGAATTAGATGACGATACTGTACTTATAATTTTAAAAATTCCCAAAAAATTTAATGGTAATTCAAAAATACCATATAGAACAGTTTCGATGGGGGTAATTATTGGGAAAAATTACACTATCTTTTCCAGTAAAGAACCTGTGGACTTTATTGATTATATGATTGAAAATAATAAATTTGACATTAATAAAAAGAGTAGAATGATATTTCAGATATTCCTTTTAAATGCAAAAGTTTTTCTTTCATATTTAAAGGAAGTAAATAAAACTATTAGTATAATAGAAGAAGAACTTCATAGATCTATGAAAAATAAAGAACTTGAAGAAATGATGTACCTTGAAAAAAGCCTTGTTTATTTTACAACTTCACTCCGTTCAAACGAAATAATGATGGAAAAGCTTCTGCGAGGTAACATAATAAAAATATACGAAGAAGATAAAGATGTATTAGAGGATGCAATAATCGAAAATAGGCAAGCAATAGAAGTTTCAAATATATATAGTGATATCCTTGCTGGTATGATGGATTCATATGCTTCGGTTATTTCAAATAACTTAAATATAGTGATGAAAATTCTCACTGTAGTTACAATACTAATACAAGTTCCAACAATAATAACAAGCTTTTACGGTATGAACGTAAAATTACCCCTTCAAAACAATCCAATAGCTTATGTACATATAATTTTTTGGTCTATTGGAACTATACTTTTGACACTTGCTTGGTTTAAAAGAAAAAAATGGTTATAATTATAAATAAATCTACTAAAAGGAGAAATATTTATGTTTGGAAAAATTACTAAAGAATTATTTGGAAAAACACAAATAGAAACTCCTGTGTTTCAATATACACTGGAAAATAAAAATGGAATGATTGTAAAAGCCTTAAACTTTGGAGGAATAATTACTAACATATGGGTTAAAGATAAGTTTGGAAAATATGTTGATGTTGTCTTAGGTTTTGATAGTTTAGAAGAATACGAAAAACTAAATCATAAATATTATTTTGGTGCAGTTATTGGAAGATATGCAAATAGAATAAAAAATGGACAATTTAAAATTGATGATACAATATACCAGCTTGCACTAAACGATGGTAAAAATTCTTTACATGGGGGGATAGGGGGTTTTCATACTAAAATCTTTAAAACATCTACTGAAATTACTCCATATGGTCCAAAATTAAATCTAAAATATCTAAGCCATGATGGCGAAGAAGGCTTTCCGGGGAATTTGCTAGTCAATGTAATATACACACTAACAAATAACAATGAACTTATTATCGAATATATTGCACAAACCGACAAACCTACAGTTGTTAATTTAACACAGCATAGTTATTTTAATTTATCAGGAAAAGGATGTATTTATGACCACAAAATTCAAATAAATGCAGATTTATACACTCCAGTAGATGAAAATTTGGTACCTACAGGCGAAATTGTGCCTGTAGAAAATACACCCTATGATTTTAAACAACCAAAAAATCTAGGAAAAATGCTAGAAAAAATTGATTATGATGTAAATTTCGTATTAAACAAGTCAAAAATTGCCGCAGTAGTTTCTTCTTTAGAAACCGGAATAAAATTGGAAGTATCAACAACAAAACCAGGAATCCAATTATACACGGGAAATTTCCTTGACAATATTATTGGAAAGTCCGGAAATGTATATAAAAAACATTCCGGACTTTGCCTTGAAACACAATATTTCCCTGACTCACCAAACAAAAAAAACTTTCCAAATGTAATACTAAAAAAAGGTGATATTTATTACCACAAAACAACATTTAAATTTACTGTTGAGCAGTAAAATATTTCTCCATTTTTTCTATTACATAGTCAATATCCTTCTTTTTTATCCAATAATGTGTAACAAACCTAAATATTCCGTCATCAGACGGATTTATTTTTATACCATTTTCAAACAGGTACTTAACAAAGTCTTCCTCTTCAAATTGCTTATTTATCTTGAAAAATACCATATTAATTTCTACATCTTCTACAATCTCAATAAAATCAAAATTTAAAAGCTTTTGTGCAAGATACTTTGCATTTTCATGGTCTTCTTCTAGTCTAAATATCATCTTTTCAAGAGCAATAATCCCTGCCGCTGCTAAAATTCCAGCTTGTCTTAATCCTCCCCCCATTATTTTTCTTTTCTTTCTTGCCTTCTCAATAAATTCTTTTTCCCCAACAAGTAGTGATCCAACAGGTGCACATAAACCTTTTGAAAGGCAAAAACTTACAGAATCAGCATATTTTGCAATTTCACTTGCTTGAATTTTTAAAAACGTTGCAGCATTAAATATTCTCGCTCCATCAAGATGAATTGGAACTTTATATTTCTCTGCAATATTTCTTATTTTTTCATAATTTTCAAGTTTAATCACCCTTCCATTAGAATGTGCATTCTCAAGACAAATAAGACCTGTTTTAGGATAATGAATATCTTCTACTTTTCTTATCTTTTTTTCAACTACTTCTGGAATTAATGCTCCTCTATCCGTTTCTATTGTTCTAAGCTGTACTCCTGATATTATTCCTGCAGCACCTGCTTCATGCTGAACAATATGGTAATCATCACCAATTATTACTTCATCGCCTCTATTACAATGCGTAAAAAGCGCTAGTTGATTTGCGAATGTTCCACTTGGAACAAATAATGCAGCTTCTTTTCCTAATATTTCAGCTGCAAGTTTTTCAAGTTTATTTACTGTAGGATCGTCACCATATACATCATCACCAACTTCTGCATAAGCCATTGCTCTTCTCATTTCATCAGTTGGCTTTGTCACAGTATCACTTCTCAAATCAATAAACTCCATATATTTCACCTCCAGCTACAATTATAACAAAAAAGGGGCTGAAAAAATTCAGCCCCTTTAATATCAGATCTTCATTAATTATTCACCAGCAAGAGGAGTTCCTTTTGATGCTTCATCTAATACTGAATTTAATGCTTTAAAGAAGTCAACGCCCTGCTTACCCAATTTTTTCACAGAATCACTTACAAGTGCTTGAGATTCAAGTATAGAAAGTAAGTTTGTAGGATCATAGAAATAAAGAACATGAAGCTCTACAACATTTCCTTTTCTTACTTCCCAACTTGCATATTTTAAAGCACCACTTACTATAGCCTCCGCCATAACCTTGGTAATTCCTTTATATGCTGACACAGCAGCTTCTACCAATTGTTGATTGTTTTCTTCATTTCCGGAATTTGTTTGAACACTCTGAAGTTGTCCTTCAACAACTTTTCTGAAAGTTTCTACCTTTGCATTTAAAAACTCTGCAATTTTTCCTAATGCTTGTGTTCTTGCAGCATTTTCAGCAATTGTCATATTTACTCCGCCACCAACATTTACTCCTTCAAATAAGAAAAGCCTTCCTTCTCTTGCAAGCTGAGCTACTTTTGCCTCTTGAGAATAATTAATCTGAACATTTTCTGCCTCTTTTGGAAGTTTCCAAATCTTAATTCCTTGTGCTGTAATATACTGATCTTTAGGCATGATAAGGAAAACTACACCAACAACCAAAGCAACTGCTAATACACCTACTCCTACCCACATTAAAATGTTATTTTCTCCCATATAATCACCTCCCTAGACATATTATACCATAAATATTTTTTTATTTTACAAAATTATACGCATTATCAATCTTTTGTTTTTCCAATAAATGTTTTTGAACATATTGCCCACAATTACTCCCTATATTATTCTCTTCCAATTCTCCTATGCTGATTAATACATCATAACCATATTCTTTTAATTTTTCCACAAAATTCTTGTGATTAACTGGCATAAAATTATTTAAATCAATATCAGAATGTAATCCATTTTTAATTGCTGAATATGTCGGGTTAACAGGTGTAATCTTAATTAAAAACTTTTCCGGTGAAAAGTAGCTTTTTATAACTTTAGAATCAACTATATTTTCTCTTGCAAGTGCAAAATTAAGTGTTACTTTTCTATCTCCTTCTCTAACAAATTTTTCTCCATACAATGCTATCTTTTCAAAATTCCATTTTTTAATAGGAATTATTTTATCTCTTTGCTTTTCATCTGTACTATGTATTGAAAATTGTAATTGAAATCTATTTCTATAAAATTTTTCTTTTATTTCATACAATTCTTCAAAAAAATCATCGGTTCCAATTGGAGCAACTGTTGAAATTGATGGTAAGAGGCCAGGTGCGTCCAAAATTTCAGGCAACTCTTTTAAAACTTCTAAAACTTCATTATTTAAAGCCGGTTCTCCCATACGTGCAAATTGAATCTTAAATTTTTTAACCGGGACTTTTTTACTATACCTTGTATTTACAAGGTATAGAATTTGTTCTAAAATCTCTTCTTTTGTAAGCTTTCCTTTATAAAAACCTCCTGCATCGCACATCATACATTGCACTGGGCAACCATTCAACGTTGAGACAATTAAAACCCATTTTTCATCTCTTGGAATAGGTGGTTGAATAGATTCAACAAATTCAACCAAATTTCCTCTTGAGGTTTCTCCTAAATAAACATATGCTATTTCTTCTTTTCCAAATTTTTCTAAAATTTTCACACCTTTCCCTCCCCGATGATTTTCATTGCAATTTTTATACCATCTCCCATGGCTATCGAAGCCTGTCTAAAATTTGGATGAGCAACATCACCTATTAAAAATACTTTATCAGTTTTTAAAAATGATAAATCTACTTTTCTACCTGTTGCAAGTAGTAAAGCATCAAATTTGTATACAGACTTTTTTGTATGTATTATTACATAATTTTCTTTGTTTTGTACAACTTGTATTGGCTCACTTTCATGATATATTACACCCAAACTACTTGCAATATTAACAAGTCGTGAAAGAGCTTTTATCCTGTTTGATCTATTAAAAATATGAACATTTTTCCTTAAAATTTTTGCTTGTATTGCTCCATCAAAAGCTACATCGCCCGCACCATATATTGCAAGTGATTCAATTTTTTCCGGTAAATCCAAAAATTCATAGTATACTCTTTCTCCTTCTAATTCTTCAATTCTGTTTGGAACCGTTCCTGATGCAACAATTATATAATCAAAATAATACATATCTTTTTCAGTTATAATCCTTTTATCATAAACCTCTTTCACTTCTTCAAATATTATATTAACGTTATAAAGCTCCAAATATGATTTCATATTCTCAACAATTTTTTTACCAGGTAACGGCTGAAAAAATGGAATATTTTCAACTCTCCATGCGTTATTTATAAGTCCACCAATTCTTTTCTTTTCAAACAATGCTACATCTATACCATATCTTTTCAAAAAAACAGCAGCTGAAATTCCAGCAGGACCCGCTCCAACTATTCCAACTTGCACAATACTTCCTCCGTTTTACAAATATGTGCAAAACCGTGTGCCAAAGATTTTAAAGACAAAAAGTGATAAAATTCATCTTTATCCCAAAGCGCATCTTCAACCATTACCACATTAAAATTTCTTACAAAACCACTTCTTGCAGTTGTCTCACAACACAAGTGTGTCATAACTCCGGTAATTATAATATCAGTTACATTTTTTAGCCTTAGTACTTTTTCAAGATACGTATTATAAAAAGCATCATAAGTATCTTTTATTATATACACATATTCGTTCGACTTAAAATAAGGTTTTGCCCACTTTTCATCCACTTTATTACCCCACCATCTCTGCATTTGTAAAGCTCCACCTTTGTGTATTGTTGATATCACAGGGTAAGCTTTTTGCAAAAATCTTTCCGAAAGTTTTTTTATATTTTCATATATATTTTCAATCCCTTCTAAATATGCAGAACTTTCTCTATCAGTAAAATAGCTTTGAACATCAACAATTAACAATGCAGGCACATTTAGAACAAGTGGATGCTTTTTTCTTTCTTTATAAAAATTCATTCAAGCACCTTCTTTGCTATTTCTTCAAGATTGTTAGCATATTCAAAATAATTGTAAGGCTCTTTTGAAGGTTTTTCGTTATAATACGGCCTTGTACAATGACTACAACCTGAGGTTAAAAATGCCTTTCCAAGTCCATTCTTAAAAGGATAATTAATTTTTTCCAACTGCTCTTTATTGAAAACAAATACATCTTTTGGGACATCTTCTTCAAATATTAAATACCTTGCCAACTGAATTTTTCTGTATCTTTCCATACTTGGTGAAGGTAAATTTTCAAAAGCTGTTCCTTTAATTGGAGTAAAAGAAAAAAGGGCAACTAATACGTTTAGTTCTTTCATCATGTAAAAAAATTCTATAAGTTCTTTATCAGTCTCACCTAGTCCTACTATAACATGAGTAGTAATATGCCCTGGATATTTTTTTGCTGCATTTTTAATTAATTCAAGTGTATTTTCAAACTTTCCACCTCGTATTTTTTCAAATAATTCTTTGTTTACAACATCAACTGACAAACCTATTGCATCTGCTCCAAGTTCAAAATACTTATCTATTTCTTTCATCGAAAGAGCTCTTACTGAAACTGAAACTTTCTTTCCATTTAGCTTTAAAAGTAAATTTTCAAGATCTTCCTTGTAACCTTTATAGCTTACAACCTGAAGGCATATTCTTTTTACATCAAGTTTTTCAATCATATCAACACTAATTTCTTTCCAGACTATTCTTGAAAGAAATTTATTTTCCGTTCTTGCATCTCTTGCATGTGCACAAAATGCACAATTAAACATACAGCGACCATCAAGCATAAAATAAGCTGTATCCATTTTAATTTTGCTATTTTTCACAAGCCCAAGCAATGATAAAGTTCCATATGAAGCTCTTAAAACCAAATTATCACCTCGTTTAACCAACATCTAACAATTTTAATCGTTCTTTATATAAATCTTTGACATAACTAATTAAATCTCTATATTTTTCTTCATTTTCAATAATGTATTTTGCATCTTCCCGCGCCACCATTATTATGTCAATATCATTTATGATATCTGCAACTTTAAATTCTGGAAGTCCATGCTGTCTTACTCCCAAAAATTCGCCAGGACCTCTTAGTTTTAAATCAAATTCTGAAATTTTAAATCCATCATTCGTTGATGCAAAGAAATTTAGCCTTTCAAAGGCTTCCCTTGAAACATTTCCAACTGTTAAATAACAATACGACTGTTTGTTTCCCCTTCCTACTCTTCCCCTTAGCTGATGAAGCTGAGCAAGTCCAAAACGTTCTGCATTTTCAATTACTATTACTGTAGCTTGTGGAACATCAATTCCAACTTCAATAACGCTTGTAGAAACAAGTATTTTAATCTCTCCAGATGCAAATTTGTACATTATATCATCTTTTTCTGAGTCACTCATTTTACCATGAATAAGTCCCACAGGAATATCAGGAAAATACTCTTTTGTAAGAACCTCATACATTGAAGTCGCAGATTTAACCGCTAATTTTTCTGATTCATCTATCAACGGATAGACAATATATGCCTGTCCACCATTCTCCACTTCACTGATTACAAATTTATACACTTCTTCAATTTTTGATTGGTGAACAACGAATGTCTTTATTGGTTTTCTCCCTTTTGGCATTTCATCAATAATCGATACATCTAAGTCACCATACAATGAAAGAGAAAGTGTTCTTGGAATAGGTGTCGCTGTCATAACCAACGTATCTACCAATTTTCCTTTACTGATAAGTTCCTTTCTTTGCTCAACACCAAATCTATGTTGCTCATCTATTACAACCAAACCTAAATTCTTAAAATGAACATCCTCTTGAATTAAGGCATGTGTTCCAACTACAACTTCAATATCACCATCTTTTAATCTTTGTTTTATACGTTCTTTTTCAGAATTTGAAGTTGCTCCAATTAAAAGCGCAACCTTTATTCCAAATCTTGAAAAATGATCATAAATCTTTTTAAAGTTTTGAATAGCAAGAATTGAAGTTGGTACCATAACCGCTGATTGAAAACCTGCTTCATAGTTATCAAGCATTGCTAGTTCTGAAACAATAGTTTTTCCAGAACCAACATCTCCCTGGAGTAATCTATTCATTGGTTTATCTGATTTTAAATCATTTTTAATCTCTTCGTATGCTTTCTTTTGAGCATTTGTCAACTCAAAAGAAAGAGAATTTATAAGCTCTGTTGAATATTTTCCATTAAATTTTTTAGATATTCCACCTATTTTTTCATTTTCTTTTTTAGACAGTAAAAATGCAACTTGAAGATATAAAATTTCTTCATATGCAAGTCTATACCTTGCCGCTTTTTTATGAAAATTACTCCTTGGAAAATGCATTCCAGTATAAGCTTGGTAAACATCTAATAAGTCTCTCTTTGAAATTAGATCATCAGGTAAATGCTCCTTGAAATTGTAAATATTATAAATATTTTCACTTATAATTCTTCTTACAGTATTTTGATTCAATCCTTCTGTTAATGGATAAATTGGAAAAATCTCTCTTTTATTCTCATTAAAAAGCTCAATTTCTGGATTGTGAATCTCCAAACTTCCATAAAATCCTTTTTTAACCGTACCAAATACATATAGTTTCTTTCTCAAAAGGCCTTTTAATATTCCCTCCATAAAGTCTTGATTAAACCATTTTAAAAGAATTTGGTACATTCCATCGGATAAAACAGCACTAACAATAGTTAAATTACCTTTTTTTACTTTTTCAACCCCGGTTAATTTTCCTGTCGTAACAACTTTATCATCTTCACGAAGCAAAGGAATAGGAATAATTCTTCTTCTATCTTCATAGTCTCTTGGGAAAAAGTTTAAAAGTTGCTCAACATTATTCACATTTAGCTTTAAAAATTTTTGAGCTCTTTTTGGACCTATTCCCTTAACATACTTTATAGGTGTATCAAGTGGTTTTAAATCAGAAGATTTTTCAACTTTATAAACCAAATGCATCAACTTAAATCTTTTAACCATTCCTGGAATATAACTCAATCTCTTTTGAATCCTTCTTTCTGGAAGATTTTTCATTTCAACAATGTATGTATAAAATTCCTGAAGTCTTTTGAAAACTTCAGGATCTTCTTTTAAAGGGTCATCTATTTTTTCAAAATTATCCTCCACATATTCAATTAACGCTTTGTGATCTTTTATATTCAATATTTCATCTAAAAAGTCTTCAATTAACAATGGAATATACATTCCTTCATCCTCTCACAAGAATCTCTTCAGAAACTATTTGCCCACTATCCATTTTAATAATTCTATGTGCCTTTTTTGCAACATTTATATCGTGAGTGACAATAACAAATGTTGTTCCTAGCTCTTTATTCATATTAATGATTATATCAATTATCTCTTGACTATTCTTTGTATCAAGCGCCCCAGTTGGTTCATCTGCCCAAACAATCTTTGGATTATTAATTAATGCCCTTGCAATAGCCACTCTTTGCTGTTCACCACCAGACATTTCTGACGGATAAGCATTCTTCCTATGAATTATATGTAACCTTTCAAGCCACTCAAGAGCTTTTTTTCTAATCTCACTTGGAGTTCCGTTCTTTGAAATCAGCAAAGGAATCTCAACATTTTCAACAGCAGTTAGAACTGGTATAAGATTAAAAAATTGGAAAATAAACCCCATGTTTTCGGATCTAAAAATTGTTTTTTCCTCTTCATTCATTCTGTCAAGTCTTTTTCCAAGAACTTCAACTTCACCTGATGTTGGCTCATCAAGTCCTGAAAGACAATTTAAAAGAGTAGTTTTACCACAACCAGATGGTCCCAAAATAGCAAGAATTTCACCTTCATTTATTTCAAGATTAACACCTTTTAAAGCTTCAAATTTTTCCTTTTTACCATACACTTTTGTTAATTTTTTTGCCCTTACTATCATTCTTTCATCTCCATGATATAATTTTCTTGTATATATTATAACATTAGGAGGGATATAGTGAAGGCAACAATTGTTTTAAATGGTAATATTGATGAAACATTAGTTTTAAACACAAACCACATAATAGCTGTTGATGGTGGAGCAAAGTTACTCAAAAAAAGAAATATATTGCCAAACATCGTAATAGGTGATCTTGACTCTATTGACAATGAAACGATAGATTTTTTAAAAAAACAATCTGTGAAAATTATCGAATACCCCAAAGAAAAGGATGAAACAGATTGCGAACTTGCTATAAAATATGCTCTTGAAAACGGTTTTAAAGAAATAGAAATAATAAATTTCCAAGGTGAAAGGATAGATATGATATTTGCACTCTATGGACTTTTAAAAAAATTTGATGCAAATATTTACTTAAATTCCGAAAAGTTAGAATCTGCAATTTTAAAAGAAAATAATACACTTGAAAAAGAAGTTAAAATAGGTGAAATATGGTCTTTTATTCCTTTGTGTAATTCAACTTTTATGATAGAAGGCTTTAAATATCCCTTCAATGGTAACATGGGTATAGAAAATCCAATAGGTGTAAGTAACGAAACAACGGCTGAAAAAATAAAAATACATGTAGAAAAAGGAGAGGTGATTTACTTTAGATGGAAGAAAAAACCGTTGTAATATTAGGAGCAACTGGATCAATTGGAATGCAAACTCTTGAAGTAATTAAAAAACTTGATAACTTTAGAGTAAAAGGTATAGCTTTCGGGAAGAATACTACTCTTGCTGAAAAAATTATAAAAGATTTTAAAGTCGAATACTTTTACTCTCCTGTAAAATCTAATGTAAGTTCTATAAAAGATATGGTGGCAAAAATCAAACCTGATATTGTAGTTGTTGCAATACCTGGTTTTGATGGTGTTCTTGCAACAATTGATTCTATACCTTACACAAAAAGACTTGCACTTGCTACAAAGGAAGCTTTGGTCTGTGCAGGTCCATTTGTAAAAAAAGCTTGTAAAGAAAATAACGTTGAGCTAATACCAGTTGATAGTGAACATTCTGCAATTTTTCAGATATTTGATGAAAGTGTGGTAAAGATATTAATAACTGCATCTGGCGGTGCAATAAGAGATAAAGAAAATATAGATGATTTATCAGTCGAAGACATATTAAATCACCCTGTTTGGAGTATGGGTAAAAAAATAACTGTAGATTCTTCAACAATGGTAAATAAAGCATTTGAAGTAATTGAAGCCTTCGAACTTTTTGAATTGGAAAATATTGAGGTAAAAATACATCCAACTGGAACAGTTCATGGAGCTGTATTTTTAAAAGATGGGACTGTAAAAATTCATTTTGGATTTCCAGATATGAAAATTCCAATTTCTTACTCACTAAGTTATCCAAAAAGATTATACGAAAATAAAAATTGGCCAAATTTTGAAAGTAAAAATTTTATATTTGAAGATGTAAATCCCTCAAAATATCCTGCTTTTTTCTATGGAAGAAGTATAATTAAGGATCTTGCAAAAAGAATAGCCTTCAATGCAGCTGACGAAATTGCTGTAGAAAAATTCCTAAATGGTCAAATAAAATTTTCAAAAATAGCTGATATAGTCATAAACACATGCGAAAAAATAAATGGAAATATAAATGATTTTAAAGAAATCTTTGAAATAGACAAGATTGCAAGACAAATTGCAAAAGAACAATATTAGTGTTATAATCTATTTGCAGCAACTTAATATTTCCCTTTCAAATAAGGGAAGCCGGTGAAAGTCCGGCACGGGGACGCCACCGTAACCGGGGACGAAATCCACAAAATGCCACTGGGATATTTCCTGGGAAGGCGTGGAGAGTAGGATGATCCGGAAGTCGGGATACCTTATTTGAAAGGAAAGCATTCCACCTTTGCGGTCCCTAAGGGTGGGCATTTTTCTTTAAAATATTATATAGGAGGGATAAAGGATGAAAAGATTGGCTATTTTTTTAAGTGTCTTATTAACTACATTTATATTTGCACTCTCTATTGTTGATGATGCCGGGAGATTGGTAAGCTTTGATAAAATACCTGAAAGGATAGTTTCTGCTGCTCCAAGCTCTACAAAATTTCTTGTAAAACTTGGTCTTGGAGAGAATATAGTTGGTGTTACAGATTGGGATTCTTTTAATGCTGAAAAAATTGGAAATATGGTACCACTAAACATAGAAAAAATTATTTCATTAAATCCTGACATTGTAATCACTTTCGGTGGTTTTCAACTTCCAGAAGTTCAAAAGCTAGAAAAATTCGGTATTAAGGCACTTGTTTTAAATCCTACAACACTAAATGACGTTGCAAGAGATGTAATGCTTCTTGGAAATGTATTTGGTAAAGAACAAATAGCATCTGAAATTGCAAATAAAATAAAACAAACAATTTCAGACTATGGTGTAAAGAGCTCAAAAGTGCCTCTTGAAAAAAGACCAAAAGTCTTTTTCACAATAACAGTTCCAAATAATGAAACAAAAGACCTTTGGACTGCAGGAACTGGCTCTTATGTAAATGAATTGATTACATACGCAGGTGGAGTAAATATTTGTGCTCCTTATTCTGGTAATAATGGATGGTTCTCTGTGAATTGGGAATTTTTAACATACAATGATCCTGATATAATAATTGTCGCATCATACATTAGCCCAGATGAAACTATAAAGCAAATAAAATCGCATGAAATATTTAAAAACCTTAAGGCCGTTAAAAACAACAAAATATTTGTTATTGATGGCAACGACATAAGCTCAATATCTCCAGATATAGTAAAATATCTTGAAATTTTTTATAATTTCTTTTACGGAGGAAAATAATGACTAAAAAAAACATTTATAAGACTGGAAGGATGATCCTTCCAGTCTTGTTCTTCTTAGTAATTCTTATAAATCTTTCTATAGGAACTGTGAAAATTCCAATCTCTCAAATATTTAATCCTGAAAATGAGAAAATAAAATTCCTCATATGGAATGTTAGATTTCCAAGAATATTAATGAGCCTAATAGCTGGTTCAGGCCTTGCACTTGTTGGAAACATCTACCAAACAATTATGAAAAATCCACTTGTTGATCCTTATCTAATTGGTACATCTTCAGGGGCCGGTTTTGGTGCAGTTTTAGCACTTTATGTTGCTGTTTCATTGAACAGAACCGTCAGTGTCAATGTATTTTCTTTTGCATTTTCATTACTTGCTTCACTATTAACAATTATTCTTGCGAAAAGAAAGAGAATAATTCCTATCACTCACCTTATTCTTTCAGGTGTATTAATTAGTACTATATTTTCATCTGCTACAATCTTATTAATAAATCTTTCACGTAAAACTTTGACAAGCGCATATGTTTGGCTTTTTGGAAGCCTTTCTGGTACAACAATAAATGATTTAACAATTCCAGCAATATCGGTAATTGTACTGTTTTTTATTGCATTAATAAAAAACAAAGAACTCGATGCAATTGCTTTAGGAGAAGAGGAAGCAAAAATTCTTGGTGTTGATGTTGAAAAAATAAAATGGTTCTTTTATTTAGCAGGGTCTTTTGTAATATCGGTAATTGTATCAAAAACTGGAATAATCGGCTTTGTTGGTTTAATAATTCCTCATGCAGCCAGAATTCTTACTGGTTCAAAACATAAATACAGCCTTATTGGCAGTATCTTACTTGGTGGAATTTTTCTCTCCTTTTCTGACACCATATCTAGAACAATAGCTTCTCCCATTGAAGTTCCAATAGGTGTTGTTACATCGTTTATTGGTGCACCATTAATGTTCATCCTTCTTAAAAAACAAAAATAATAGTATAATATCTTTTGAGGTGAAAAAATGAAAATTCTTACAAAAGATTCTCTTAAAAAATTAGAGAATATTAAGTTGTTCGTTCTTGACATCGATGGTACTTTTTCCTTAAGTGGAAAGCTTTTCCCTGGTTCAATTGAGTTTGCAAACACTGTTTTAAAAGCAAACAAAAAATTTGTTTTCTTGACAAACAATTCAAACAAATCAATTGATGATTATTTATTAGAATTTAAAAACGCTGGTCTTTCAATAAATGCTGATCAAATTTTTACTGCTGGCATTGAAACTGCTGAATATTTGATTGAAAAATTTGGACCCAAAAAAATATATCTTGTAGGAAACAAGGCAATTAAACAAGTATTTGAAAATATTGGACATAAGGTTGTAGATAGTGAAGAACCTGATATTGTTGTTGTTACATTTGATACTACTTTAAACTATGAAAAACTAGCTAAGGCTTGCAATTATGTTTCAAAAGGAAAATTGTTTGTTCTAACAAACCCTGACCTAAATTGTCCATCAAAAGATGGACCTATCCCTGATACAGGAGCAATTGCAAGTATAATCACAAAGGCTACTGGAAAAGAGCCAGACATAATATTTGGAAAACCAGATCCATTAATTCTTGAAATGATCATGCAAAAAAATAATGTAAAAAAAGAAGAAACATGTGTAATTGGAGATAGGCTCTATACGGATATTCTTCTTGGCAAAAGAGCTGGAGTGCTGACCATTTTAGTATTAACAGGTGAAGCAAAAGAAAGTGATATAAAAAATATAAAACCTGATATAATTGCTCAAGAAATTGGTGAGATTTCAAAATATATTTAGGTGATAAATAATGATAAAGTACAACCTTAGGGGAAAAAGAATAGAAAAACTAGTTGAGCTGGCCCAAAGTGGATTAAAAGAAGCATTAGAACTCATAATTGAAAAGTATTATCCAATGGTCATTAGAATTTCATCAAAATATTATGCACCATGGGCTGAATTTGAAGACATCGTCCAAAATGGCCTTATTGGATTAATTAAGGCAGTTTTTTATTTTGATAATGAAAAAAGTTCTTTTAACTCATTTGCCTGGAAAAGTATAGAGGGGGAAGTTCAAACATTTATTACTTATTTAAATAGAAAGAAAAATAAAATCCTTTCAGATTCATCAAGTATAGATGTTTTTGATGAAGAAGAAAGTGGAGAACAAGCCGATTACTCACTCCAAGACAAATCAACAAATATACCCAAAAAAATATTCATAGATATAATTAAGGAAACAATTGTCAAACATTTAAAAGACGTGGAAATAGATATTTTTGAAATGTGGTTAGATGGTTATTCATATGCTGAAATTCAGGAGGAATTAAATGTAAACTTTAAAAAGGTAGATAATACAATACAGAAAGCAAAAAGGATTGGAAGAACAAAGATTGATAGGTTTATAATCGAACAAGTCTTTAATAATTAATCTGGTGGAGGCGGCGGGAATCGAACCCGCGTCCGAAGACAAAATCCCCCAAGCTTCTCCGAGCGCAGTCCGTGTTTTAAATTTCAGATTTGGAACGCCCACGGACAGGCTTTCCAAACCCTAGCCTTTCTAAGATTTCGCGACTTTGGACGAAAGGCAAATCCAAAGCCGCTAGACCGGTTATGTCACGCCCTAGCCAGAGCCCCGGTCAAACCCTGGTAGGACGGCAGCTTTTTAAATTAAGCTGCTAATGCTAATTCTTCGTTGGCACTTATCTTTTTCCCGAGTTTTTTTTACGAGGAACCCGGAAACCTCGGCTCGCTTCTTGGGGGATTTCATCCCCGTCGAAACCAGTTCGCCCCCGTATATATTTGACCTGTTTTAAAAGACCGAAGTTCAAAAAAAAGGTCCCGCATTCGGGACCTGGTGCCGAGGGCGGGACTTGAACCCGCACGAGCGCTGATGCTCACATGGCCCTCAACCATGCGTGTCTGCCAATTCCACCACCTCGGCTCGCGTAAATTATTATACCACAATTATAAATTTGGTCAAGTACTTTTTATTGAATTTATCTTTCTATTTATATTGGCCATTTCAAGTGCAACCATAGCAGCTTCAAAACCTTTATTCCCCATTTTTGCACCTGCACGATTAATTGCTTGTTCTAAAGTATCTGCAGTAACAACACCAAATGAAATTGGTACTTTCCCTTCTAAATTTAACTGCATAACAGCTTTTGATATCTCATTTGAAACAACTTCAAAATGATACGTTTCCCCTCTTATAATAGCACCTAGTGCAATAAGAGCATCATAGTCTAAGTTCACAAGTTTTTTTAATACAAACCCAATTTCCATACTTCCAGGTACCTTTATGATTTCAGTATTCTTGACTCCATGTCTTTTAAGACAATCAAGTGCTCCATTTAGCAACATTTCAGTAATTTGACTATTAAATCTTGAAACAACAATACCTATTTTTAAATCCTCACAATTTTGGTATTGACCCTCTAAAATCATTATTCCACTCCTTCCAATTTTAAATTATGCTTCATCTTTTTTGCCTTTGTAAAAAGATACTTTTTGTTATACTTATTAACCTTTCCATAAATACTAACTATTTCTTTAATTTTTATCCCATATCTTTTCAAATCTTCATATTTTTTCGGATTGTTAGTTAAAATCTTAACTTCATTTATTTTCAAAGCTTTAAGTATTAAATATGCTGCAAAATAATCCCTTTCATCATCTTTAAATCCCAGCTTTAAATTTGCTTCCACTGTATCATATCCTTCATCTTGCAATTTATAAGCTTTTACCTTATTATTTAAACCTATTCCTCTTCCTTCTTGTCGAAGATAAATTAACACACCACCTTTTTTAGAAATGATTTTCAATGAATTTTCTAGCTGCTCTCCACAATCACAACGAAGTGAATGAAAAATATCACCGGTGGCACATTCAGAATGAATTCTTAAATAAGGAATTGATTCTTTAAATGGCCTTTTTACAATTGCAATATGTTCTCTAGAATCATATGGATTCTTAAAAGTATAAATGTCAAAATCTTCATCAATTGCCGTTGGAAGTTTAACTGATGTATCAATAGAAAATCTCTTTTTTACATATTCCTTGTACAAATCTTCTATATCAATTATTTCCAATTTGTACTTTTTTGAAAGCTCTAAAATATATTCAAAATCATGTGAATCACCATTACTATTTAAGATCTCAATAATTACACCGTAAGGTTTATACCCAAGATGTTCAGAAAAAAACACTGAAGCTTCCGTATGTCCCCATCGCTTTTCCTTTGCACCTAGCACATTTACATGCCCTGGATAAACAAAATCTTTAATACTTAGCCCTTCTGAAATTTTTTGTATTGTGTTACACCTTTCACTAATAGATATTCCTGTACCTTTTCCATAGTCTACCGTAATAAAAAAATTTGTTTTGGAACCATTAGAAGGTAATTTAAAAAAGCCTCTTTTTAATAGATCATCTTCATGAGCACTAACACATAAAAGCCCTTTGCCTTTTTCAATAATAAAGTTTAAAATTTTTTCATCACAAATTTGAGCTGGAATAAAAAAATCACCTTCTAATTCATTCTTTTTATCAATTAAAATATATGGCTTCAATAAATTCACCCCCTATATCTTGCAAATACATCAATTTCATAATTTACAATATCTCCGGTTTTTAAATACTTTAAATTTGTATTTTCATTTGTAAAAGGAATAACTTGAACCTCAAACGTATCAAGAGAGACATTAGCAATAGTTAAACTAATACCATTTAATGAAATAGAACCTTTTCTCTTTATCGCATAATTTTCTTTAGGCATTGAAAATTTATATAAAATTCCAGAATTCATTGCTTTTCTTTCAAGAAAAGTTATCACACCATCAACATGTCCAAGAACAAAATGCCCATTCAATCTATCTCCAACCTTTAAAGCTCGCTCTATATTTAAGTATTTAGCTTTTCTTATATTCGTTTTTTCAATAGTTTCATATCCCAAATCAAAATAGTAAACATCCCCTTTTACTTCTTTTACCGTCAGGCATATACCATTTACAGCCACACTATCGCCAACATTACATGAAAAAGGCAGCTTAATCTCCAGTGTATTTCCAACAATTTTAAAATCCTTAGCTACATATTCAATAATTCCCGTAAACATTTTTTATTACCTCCAAATAAAACTCATTTTTTAATCGTCTTATTTTTTTAATCTTCAAATCAAACTCTTCATCAATGTATTTTTCAAACCCTGAAAATGCAGAAAGCCCTCTTCCAAAAATTTTTGGAGCATAAAAAAGGTGTAGTTCATCAGAAAAATCATAAAATTGAGATATTACACTAGCACCTCCTTCAATCAAAACTGAGTCAATATTTAATCTATATAACCTTTCTAAAATATCCTCAGGGCGGGTTTCAGGATAGCATTCAAATCCATTGTATTTCTCACATCTACTTGAAAAAATAATTGTTCTAGATTGTTCATCAAAAACATTAAAATTTTTCCCCGCAAGTTTTCCTTCATAATCCAAAATTATTCTGATTGGATTTCTGCCACCATTTCTACAAGTAAGTTGTGGATTATCTTTTAACACTGTATTTGCCCCAACCATTATTGCAGTAAAAAAATTACGTAAATTATGTGAAATATTAAAATTATTTTTTGTTATCCACTTAGACTTCCCCAAGTTATCGCAGATAAATCCATCAAGAGTCATTGCAGCTTTTAAAGCTACATAAGGTGTCTTTTTAGTAATGAACTTTATAAAAACCCTATTAAGATAACTTGCTTCTTTTTCAAGAAGCCCTACATGAACTTTTATTCCATTTTTTCTTAAAATATCAACACCTTTACCATTTACTAAAGGATTTGGATCTAGGATGGAAATAAAAACTTGAGAAATTTTAGACTTTATAATTAAATCAGTACAAGGTGGGGTTTTACCATGGTGGCAACAAGGTTCAAGGTTTACAAACAAAGTACTTCCTTCAAGAGAAGTTTTTGCATTTAAAATAGCGTTTCTTTCAGCATGAAAATCACCGTATCTTTTGTGATATCCCGTGCTAATAATCTTACCATCTTTTACGATAACAGCACCAACTAATGGATTTGGAGATACTCTTCCTGTACCTTTCTTTGCAAGCTTTAGTGCAAGTTTCATGAATTTTTCCAAAATAAATCCCTCCTTTTTCAGGAGGGAGAGGAAAAAAGCATAAACGTATTCATTTATGCTTGCCCTCTCCCATCCGGACTTTTACCGTCGGCTCCGGAATTCCACCGGATCAACCCCATTAAGGGCTCGCGGGCTTTCACCGCCGGTCGGGAATTTCACCCTGCCCCGAGGACATTTTCAAAAATATTATATCATCCTAATAATTTTTATCAACTATTCAAATTTGAATTTTTTGATTTCTTGATTTAACTTAAATATCATTTCAGTTAAACTTGAAATATTACTGTACAAAATATTTGCAATTTCTTTATCTTCCTCTGAAAATTTCTGCACATCTTCTGATAACTTATACACATTATTGACCTGGTTTAAAACCTCATTTGCTGCACTAGACATTTCTTCTACAGATGCATTTTGCTCTTGAGAATGTGCTGCTAGAACATCAACAATAGAAGAGAGTTTATTAAACGACTCTAAAATTTCATCCAATACACTTGCCAATTTTTCTATCTCTTCTTGTGATTTTTCTATTTCTTCCTTCACTTGATCTGTTTCATCTTTAATCACATCAGAACTTTTTGTTATCTCTTGAATAGTGTTTGTTATTACATCTGTAGCACCTTTTGTTTCTTCAGCAAGCTTTCTAATTTCATCAGCAACTACCGCAAAACCTTTTCCTGCCTCACCAGCACGAGCCGCCTCAATTGCTGCGTTTAGTGCAAGAAGATTTGTTTGTTCTGCTATATTACGTATAGTATTTACTATTTCTCCAATATTTTGTGTAAAATCAAGAAGCTTAGATATTTTTTCATCTAGTCCATGATACTTTGAAACTACCCTGCTATTTGCATTCTTTACTTTTTCAAGATTTTCCTTTCCAAGATTTGTAGTATTTAATAGTTTTTCGTTAATTTCTAAGGTATCGGATGCTGTATTGTTTAAAGTTGCTGCTTGGTTTGATAACTCTTCAAGACTTGCAGTAATTTCTTCAACAGCAGCACTTATTTTCTCAACAGATTTTGTTTGCTCAATTGTACTATTTCTAGTCTCTTCAATTGAAGAAATCAGTTTTTCAAAATTCTTATTTGCAAATTCAGTTACATCTTTAGATTTATATTCGTACCTTTAAATTCCCTTATTATATTTGAAATTTCATTAACCATATTTTCTAGATTCAAAGAAATTTCTTTAAATTCATCTAAAGATGAAATGTTAATTTTTCTTGTAAAATCACCTTGGCCATAACTTTGCATACTATTATTAAGTTCTTCAACTGGTTTTAAAATATATTTAATAACCAAATATATCGTAAAAGCTAAAATAACATTCAATAATAAACTAATATATGTTGCATTCCAACTGTTATGTTGATCCAAAATTCCTTTCGAATAAAGATATCTTATAATTATAGGCCCAATCCAGAGAGTAATTGATAAAACAGAAATAATAATTTTCAAATTAGCACTAATTTTAAACTTATTAAATAAATGCTTTATTTCATCAAAATTAACAATCTTTGAGTAAGCAAAAATAAATAATGCTATTATGTTCATATTTATTGCAAATGCACCATTTAATCTTAATGCCAAAGTTTCGCTTGGAAGCTCTGCCATTTTAGATGCAATTAAACCCACTATTGTTGCTGCAATAAAGTTTCCAAAAAATAGCACAATAGTAGAGTAATAAGGAACGTTAAAGCCTTTTCCTTGTTTTGCATTTTTTACATTTTTATATATAAGAACAACTACTAATGCACCAAATGTAGCAACAGCGAGAATATAACCAAGTAAAAGATTAATTACAGGATAATTTTTTAATCCTGAAAATACATAATATGAAAAAAGAAGTGCAGGAAAATCTAAAACTAATAGAAAAAATAAAACAAGATTCAATAACTTTTTCTCGATAGGCATCTTTTCACCTCACCAAAAAAACAAAGTGATAAACTTTGATTATCACTTTTACTAAACTTATATCATAAAAATTATAAATTTCAAGAAAATATTCTTTTTCAATTAAAATGGATTAAAATTATATATTTGTTACAACTTATTTAAATGAAAGTTCTAAAGTTTTCCATGCAAGTAAAAAACATTTAATTCTCATTGGATAGTCTTTAATACTTTTGAGCTCCTCTATCAATCCTAAAACCGATTTGTCGTATTCTTCTCCACGTGTCATTTTATATACATTATCTATCAATATTTTTACCTCATCAATTGATTTATTAATAATATTTTCTATCATCAAGTTAGCAGAAGCTTGACTAATTGCACACCCAATCCCTTCAAATTTTGCATCAACTATTCGCTCATTTTCAATTTTTAAATATAAAGTTATTTCATCACCACAAGAAAGATTTTTACCCTCTTCCACTTTAGTTGCATCTTCAATCTTTCCTTTATACTTTTTAAGTTTAGAATAGTCCATGATTAATTCATTATACATCAAACCACTCCTTTATCCTTTTTATACCTTCTATTAATATATTTATGTCTTCATATGTGTTGTATATATAAAAACTTGCTCTACATGTACTGTTTGGAAATTGAGACAGTCTACTTTGTGACTTTAAAACATTCATTAAAGGTTGTGCACAATGATGACCGCTCCTTATTGCCACTCCAAATTTTTCATCCAAAAGATGTGCAACATCATGTGGATGAATTCCATTAATATTAAAACTTAAAATACCGCAGTGAGATTCATCAAGTGGTCCATAAACCTCGACATTTTCAATATTTCTAAATTTTTCAATAGCATATTTTGTAAGATCTAGAATGTGTTTTTTTACCTCATCATACCCAATATTATTTAAATATTCAAGCGCATAATTTGCACCGACAATTCCACCAATATTTGGAGTCCCTGCCTCAAATTTGTACGGAAGCACATTAAAGGTAACATCTTCAACACTAACCTTATCGATCATTTCACCACCATACAAAAAAGGTTCAAGTGTTTCCAAATATTGGCTTTTCCCATATAAAACCCCAATTCCACTTGGCCCAAGCATTTTATGGACTGAAAAACAAAGAAAATCAATATCTAAGCTCTTAACATCAATCCTCTGATGCGGAATAAGTTGTGCTCCATCAACTATTAATATTGAATTAGGAAAAATATTGCGAATTTTTTCTATATCAATTAACTGCCCCGTTACATTTGAATGCCCTGTAATAGCAACAACCTTAGGATTTATATCTTTTTTTAAAAAATCATCTATAGCTAAGGTTCCAAAACGCAAACTAGGTTCAACAAATTCTACTCTAAATCCATGTAGTTTGGAAAGTCTTACCCATGGAACAAAATTTGCATGATGCTCCACTAAAGTTGTTAAAACTATATCATTCTCGTTCAACATCTTACTTCTTACTAAACTTTCAACTATGAGATTTATTGACATTGTTGTTCCTGATGTGAAAATTATCTCATGTTCGCTAGAATTCAAAAAATTTGCAAAGTTTTTTCTAGAAAACTCTAGCATCTGAGTCGATTCAGATGCTAGAGTATGAACTGCTCTATGGACATTTGCATAATTTTCTAAATAAAATTTGGATAATTTATCAATTACTGGCTTTGGTTTTAATGTGCTTGCAGCACTGTCAAGGTAAACAATTCGATTTCCTTTTATTGTTCTTGAAAGTGCAGGAAAATCACTCAATATATTTTTTGAGAGCATTTTTTACGACCTCCTCAAGGCCAAATACCGAAAGCTCATTAATTAAATTTTCAAAAATACCATTTAATATAAAGCTTTTTGCTTCCTTTCTATTAAATCCTCTGCTCATTAAATAGAAAATTGCATCTTCATCAAGTGGAGCAGAACTTGCTGCATGTGATGCAGTAACTTCATTTTCATCTACTAACAAACTTGGGATAGCTTCCATTTTTGAATCTTTTGATAATAATATACATCTTTCCATCTCTTCTGCTTCGCTATTTTTTGCACCTCTTTTTAAATCAAGTATACCACGAAATACTACTTTTGCTTCATCAGAAAGTGCACCTTCAGCTTTTATTGAACCTTTATTTTCAAGTCCTACAAATCTTAAAAGATATTGAAGATCAAAAATTGCGCTTTTACTTCCCAAAAAGTATGGTTTAACATCTACATTACTTTCATTACCATTCATTTTTACTCCTAAATATCCTGCTACTTTCCCTTCCCCGATATATATATCTCTAACCTTTACTTGTACCTTATCTTCAACCATAATAAAAATATTGTCAACTGAAAAAGAGTTTTCTTCACTTACATGAATGTTGTAAATTTCAACTTCTGCATTATCTTCTGCCACAACTCTTAATGTGTTGTTTGAAAAATTATTCGTTTTCAAAATTCTTACAAGAACTAACTTACCATTAACCTTATACACATCATTTGTTATTCTATCAATATATTCAACTTTTACATCTTTTTCATTATCAACCTTTATATATTCACCCATAGATGAAAATATATCCGATAACAAAACATATTTTCTATGAGTTCCTTCAAAATCTATTAAATCTAAATCTTCTTCAACACCTTTAAAATACCCTTCATATTTATACTCCGGCAAACTTAAACTATTAATTTTCAACCTTTTCCATATAGGAAAACCTATTTTTGTATATTCACTATACTTTTCCAATACATACTTTCTAACAAATTTATTTTCAATACTTGAAAGTGCTCTTTCTAAATCTTTTTCAGTATAGTCACCTTCGAAAAATTGTTTTGGGACACTTACCACTGCTTTTTCATTATCTAAAAATAATTCTAAATTCTTTTCCATAACTAACACCTCACCCTATTGATGATTCAATTTCCATTTCAATTAACCTATTAAGCTCAAGGGCATACTCAAATGGCAAACTACTAACAATCGGTTCAATAAAACCTTTAACAATCATACTTTTAGCTTCTGTTTCACTTAAACCTCTTGTCATTAAGTAAAAGATTTGTTCATCTTTAATTCTTCCAATTCTAGCTTCATGACCTACATCAGAATCACTATTATATACTTCTATTAATGGTACTGTATCACTTTTTGATTTATTATCAAGCATTAATGCTGTACATTGAACATGTGATTTACTTTTTTTAGCATCTTGCGCTATTCTTAATAGTCCTCTATAAAAAGCCCAGCCGCCACCAACACTGATACTCCTTGCATCAATTGTGGAACTTGTATAAGGTGCAAGATGTACGACTTTTGAGCCTGTATCCATATGTTGGCCTGGTCCTGCATATGTAATACCTAAACTTTCTGCTTTTGCTCCCTTTCCTTTAAGGATCGTCATAGGATACAACATTGTTTTCATACTACCTAGCGATCCTGAAACCCAAGACATCACTCCATTTTCTTCTACTATAGAACGTTTTGTATTCAAGTTATATGTATTTTTACTCCAATTTTGAATTGTCATGTATTTTACTTTTGCATCTTTTTTTACATAAATCTCAACCATTCCTGTATGTAAATTTATAACATTGTATCTTGGAGCTGAACATCCCTCAATGAAAGTTACCTCAGAGCCTTCATCAGCAACAATAACTGTATGTTCAAGCTGACTCATACCAGGATTACTCATTAAAAAATAAGCTTGAAGTGGCATTGGAACTTTAACACCCTTTGGAACATACAAAAATGTTCCTCCGCTCCAAATTGCGCCATGTAGTGCCGCAAATTTATGATCATGTGCTGGAACAAGTTTCATAAAGTATTCTTTTACCAAGTCCGGATATTCTCTTACTGCACTTTCCATATCCATAAAAATCACACCAAGGCTTTCAAGTTCTTTCTTTATATTTTGATACACTATCTCAGAATCAAATTGTGCTCCAACACCAGCAAAATATTTTCTTTCAGCTTCAGGAATTCCAAGTTTATCAAAAGCCTTTTTAATTTCTTCAGGAACTTCTTCCCAACTTGTCTGCTTATTGGCCTTTGGCTTAATATATGGAATTATCTTATTTAAATCCAATTCAGAAATATCAACTCCAAATCTTGGATCATGCCATTTTTGAAAAATTTCCAAAGATTTAAGCCTAAGTTCTCTCATCCATTTAGGCTCACCTTTAATCTCAGAAATTTCTTCAATTATTTTTGGTGTCAAGCCAGGTAAACTTTTATACTCTGGCTCAATATTAGCAATATAATTAAACCTATCTTCATTCTGTTTTATATCAAACATGTCATCACCCCGCAATTACAGAATAGCCATTTTTCTCTATCTCATCAGCCAATGAAAAGTCTCCACTCTTTACAATTTTTCCATCTGTATAAACATGAACTTTATCAACATCTAAATAATTAAGTATTCTTTTGTAATGAGTTATAATAAGTACACTTGTCCCAGACTCTCTTATCTTATTAATCTGATTGGCAACAATTCTTAAAGCATCAACATCTAAACCGGAATCAATTTCATCCAAAATTAAAAGCTTTGGTTTTAAAAACCTTGCTTGCAAAATTTCAGATTTTTTCTTTTCACCACCAGAAAATCCAACATTCAAAAACCTATTTAAGAAATTATCTGAAACAACAAGCTCACTTAATATTTCATCAATCTGCTTATTTAGTTGTGCAAAAGATTCACTATCTCCATGAATTTTTCTATACGCACTTAAAAGAAAATTACTGAATTTTACACCGTCTATTTCAAATGGATTTTGAAAAGTCATAAAAATACCTTTTTTTGCTCTCTCATCAGTGGTTAATTCAACAATATTTTCACCTTCAAAAATTATTTCGCCTGAATCAACTTTATATCTTGGATTCCCCATTATAACGTTTGCAAGAGTCGATTTTCCAGAACCGTTTGGACCCATAATAGCATGTAATTCTCCATACCCTATATCCAAATTAACACCTTTTAATATTTTTAAGTTTTCTTCTTTCACAGATGCTTGCAAGTTTTTAATTTCAAGCAATTTTTCCATGATATTACCTCCTTAATTAGTTTTTCCTAATTTAAGTATAACATATTAATTTGAAAAGTCAATAATAAAAAATAAAGGTTTGAAAAAATCAAGCATAAAAAAATTCCCCGGAAAAACTTCCGGGGAATTTGTCTATTAAAACGATTATTAATATTCTGGCATTTCTGGCATTGGTGCGTTATTCTTTGGTTCTGGTTTTTCAACTACAAGTGCTTCTGTTGTTAACAACATGCTTGCAATTGATGCTGCGTTTTGAAGTGCACTTCTTGTAACTTTTGCTGGGTCAATAATTCCGCGTTCAAACATGTTACAGTATTCACCTTTTAATGCATCAAATCCGTATGCTGGATCATCATTTTCAAGTACTTTGTGGATAATAATTGCACCATCATAACCTGCGTTCTTTGCTATTTGGTTAATTGGAGCTATCAATGCTTCGTAAACAATCTTTGCACCAATCTTTTCATCACCATCAAGTTCATTTACAACTTTTTCAACTGCTTTTCTTGCGCGAAGTAATGTAATTCCTCCACCTGGAACAATACCTTCTTCAACAGCTGCTCTTGTAGCACTGAGAGCGTCTTCGATTCTATGTTTCTTTTCTTTTAATTCGGTCTCTGTTGCAGCACCAACTTTTATTACTGCTACACCACCAGCAAGTTTTGCCATTCTTTCTTGTAATGTTTCTTTTTCATATTCTGATGTAGTTTGTTCAATTTGTGCTTTAATTTGAGCAATTCTCTTTTTAATCTCTTCTTGGTCTCCATGTCCGCCAACAATTATTGTTTCGTCTTTTTTAACTCTTACGACATCTGCTCTTCCTAGATCGTTTAATGTCAAGTCTTCCAAGTTAATTCCTACTTCTTCGCTTGCTACTATACCACCGGTAAGAATTGCAATATCTTGAAGCATAGCTTTTCTTCTGTCACCAAATCCAGGTGCTTTAACTGCTACTGTATTAAGTGTTCCTTTTAGTTTGTTAAGAACAAGTGTTGTTAATGCTTCGCCTTCAACATCTTCTGCAATAATTACAAGTGGTTTTCCAGTTTGTGCTACTTTTTCAAGAATTGGAATAAGTGGTTTTATATTTGAAAGTTTCCTATCGGTAATGAGGATAAACGGTTCATTGTAAACTACTTCCATTTTTTCAGGATCAGTTACAAAGTAAGGGGAAACATATCCTCTATCAAATTGCATACCTTCGGTAAATTCAACATATGTCTCAATTGATTTGCTGTCTTCTACAGTAATTACTCCATCTTCTCCAACTTTTTCCATTGCTTCTGCAATTAATTTTCCAATTTCTTCACTGTTTGCACTGATAGATGCTACATGTGCAATATCGTTTGTACTTGAAAGTTTCTTTGAAATTTTCTTAATTTCTTCGACACCTGCTGCAACTGCTTTTTCAATTCCCCTTTTTACAAGGATTGGATTTGCACCAGCTGTTACGTTTTTAATTCCTTCTTTTATCATTGCTTGTGCAAGAACTGTTGCTGTTGTTGTTCCATCACCTGCTACATCATTTGTTTTACTTGCAACTTCCTTAACAAGTTGTGCACCAAGATTTTCAAATTTATCTTCAAGTTCAATTTCCTTAGCAATTGAAACACCGTCATTTGTAATTGTTGGACTTCCCCAAGATTTTTCAATAACTACGTTTCTTCCTTTTGGACCTAATGTAATTTTAACTGCATCTGCAACTGCATCAACACCTCTTTCAAGTGCTCTTCTTGCCTCTTCACTGAATTTTAACATCTTTGCCATGCGTGTCACCTCCCTATTAGTCTTCTATTTTTGCTAGAATATCTTCTACATCAATTATTATGTAATCTTCTTCCTCTATCTTAATTTCGGTTCCTGAATATTTGGAAAAGATTACTTTATCACCTACGTGAAGATCAACGTCTGCATCTTCTAAGTTACCTACTGCAACAATTTCTGCTTTCATAGGTTTTTCTTTTGCAGTATCTGGAAGAACAATTCCTCCTTCAGTTCTCTTTTCCTCCTGAATTGGCTTAATTAAAAGTCTTGATCCCAATGGAATAACCTTCATAATCGTACCCCCTTTCAAAGTTTTTGTTGTCACTCTAATTCATCGACTGCTAATTTAAGTTTACCAAAAATATTAAAATTGTGAAGTCCGATTATTGAAGATTATTAGAATTTATCAGCAATTAAAACCAAATAACATATATTTTCTTTTGTTTTCGCACTTTTTATATCACAAAAAAGGAAGGGAGGCATTTTCTGCCTCCCTTCTGGTGGAGCCGATGGGATTTGAACCCACTGCCTCTACCGTGCCATGGTAGCGCTCTCCCAATTGAGCTACGGCCCCTTACAATATATAATTTATCATATTTTCTATTTTCAGTCAACATTTAGCACAAAACATAATTATATGGTAAAATTGTTAAAAATAGGGGGCGTATAAATTGAACATTTTTGAAAAAATTCATCCTAATCTTAATGTTAATGAACTATCTACAGATAGTCTTGCTTATCTAGGTGATGCAGTATTCAACCTTTTCGTAAAGGTGTTATATTTCAAAAATACAAGTGTAAAAAATTTACACAAAGATTCTCAACTCCTTGTAAATAGAAAATTTCAATCTACCCTCCTAGATAAAGTCCTTCCCCTACTTAATGAAGAAGAAAAAGCATTTGTAAAAAGAGGTATAAACAGTAAAGGAGCCGGAAGGTATGGAAATGATCCCGCCTACAGAAAAAGTACTGGTTTTGAAGTTCTGGTAGGATATTTGTATCTAACTAACCAAGAACGTCTTTACAATTTATTAATGGAGGTGTTAAAATGAGTCGCTCTGTAATCATTGATGGTTCAGTTATTTATACTAATTATAGCCAAATCATGGGACACAGGAAATTTGAAGAGCTTTTAAAAGAATTTATAACCATACTCTCTGAAAAAAATAGCCCACTCCTAGAAGCAATTTCACCCTTCAAATTTGGAAATGAATACGACATTAGAAGGTTATCTGAATATCTCCATCTTTTATCTATGAGGAATATTAGAGAATTAATTCACATAATGAATTACGTAAATCCCGAAAAACTTGAAAAATTTATAGAAGGCTTTTACTCATTCTGGAGATCAAAACACAGATTTATGGTAAGGCACGAAAAATACGTAAGTGACTACAATAGGCGTGCAAGTATAGAATATACAATGACAATGATTGGCGATCAATTTAAAGCTGTTATTAAAAATTTATACAGACAACTAATTTCAAATATATCAAATGAGTTTCCAAAAGTAATGAGACAGCTGCCAAGCGGAGCTCAAGCAATGTTCTTATACGATTATATTGAGTGTGACGATTTTGGTGCAAAATGGATGAAAAATATTCCAACAATATGGGCAGCAATTTTTGATCCACCCGCAATTTTTTATACAAAATCAAACAAAAGAAAGGGAATAATTCCAATAGAGGAAAAAGATATTTTAGACAAAATAAATCTTTCTAGCAATGAATGGTTTAGGATCCCAATATACGTTGGAAAATTATTGTTTTTTAATTTTGTACACAAAGAATATCTTGTACATGGTGCTGGACTTGCGAATTTGTTTGAAATAGCCTCACCAAAGGATATAAAAAATAAAAAACCCGACGGAATAATAATATTTGGAATTGCTCCAGAAAAAATACCAGATTATAATGAAAAATGGAAAAATGCAGTAGTTTTTAAAGACAAAAATTGCTACGTTGGTGTGATACCTGGAACAGACGAAAATGACTACTTTGGATACATGAAAAAAACTACCTTGACGGTTCACAATTTGATAATGATAGATAACGAAAAACTTCCAATCCATGGCTCAATGGCTCAAATAACATTAAAATCTGGAAAAAAAGCAGTAGCTATGTTTGTAGGTGACAGCGGTGCTGGAAAAAGTGAAACACTTGATGCGCTAAATAGAATGGAAGAAGTAGCAGAAGTAAATATTATAATAGATGATATGGGGAGTTTAGATATATACAACGATTCCGTTGTAGCATATGGAACTGAAACTGGAGCATTTGTTAGACTCGATGATCTACCACCAGGATATGCATATCATACAATGGATAGAAGTATATTCATGAACCCTGATAAAATTAACGCAAGAGTTATAGTTCCATTCAATAACTATAAAGATATTATTACCCCAATCAAAATTGACTTTTTATTCTATGCAAATAACTACACAGAAGTCAAAGATGAAAGCGAAAGAATAAAGTTCTTTGAAACATATGAAGATGCCTTAAAAGTATTCTCAGAAGGAAAGAGAATGGCAAAAGGAACAACCTCTGAAAAAGGATTAACTACATCATATTTTGCAAACCCATTTGGTGCAATACAAATGAAAGAAAAACATGAAAAAATTGCGCAAAAATTCTTCAAAAAAATGTTTGAAACGGGGGTGAAGGTTGGTGAAATAAGAACGATGCTTGGAGTTGAAGGGTACGAAAAAGAAGGAACTATGCTTGCAGCAAAAGCATTAATGAAAATCATTGAGCAAAAGGGGTGAAATAGTGTTAAATCAATCTTTAATAAAAGATATTATTGGCACAGTATTAAAATATGGGGGAGACTTTGCAGAAGTTTTTGTAGAAAACAAATATGAAAACAGGATAGAACTTACAGATGGAAAAATTCAAAAAGCAAATACTAATAACATCTCTGGTGTCGGTATTAGAGGATTTCTTGGAAAAAAGGCAATATATGCATATACTAATGTTTTTGAAAAAGAAAATTTATTATCTGTAGCAAAAAGAGTAGGAGAAGCTTTATCTGAAGTCAAAATTGATGATTTAACTTTAGACTTTGATAACAAAAAATTAAAAAACAGGCATGTTATATATTTATACCCAAGAGATGTTGAAAAAACAGAAAAAGTAAAAGTAATGAAAAGAGCATACGAGTCAGCGAAAAATTATTCAGAATTAATTAAGCAAGTTCAAGTATGGTTCTGGGAATACGACCAAGAAGTATTAATTGCAAACTCTGAAGGGGTTTGGGCAGAAGATAGGCGTGTAAAAACAAGACTTATGATTAATGCTATAGCCGAACATAATGGTAATATGGAAAGAGGCTTTTATGGACCAGGAGCAAGCATGGGATTTGAACTATTTGATAGAATAGACGTTGAAGAAGCTGCAAAAAGAGCTGCAAGGATCGCTGCAAGAATGGTAGATGCCGAACCAGCACCTGCAGGTAAAATGCCAGTAATTATTTCAAATGAATTTGGTGGTGTTATATTCCACGAAGCAGTTGGACATGCACTTGAAGCAACTTCTGTTGCAAAAGGGGCATCCGTTTTTGCAGGAAAATTAGGTCAAAAAGTTGCCGCTGAATGTGTATCAGCTGTTGATGATGCAACAATACCAAATGCTTGGGGTTCAGCAAATGTAGATGATGAGGGAACACCAACAAGAAGAAACCTTCTTATAGATAAAGGTGTGTTAGTTGGATATTTAATTGATAAATTAGGTGGAAGAAGAATGGGAATGGAAAGCACAGGAAGTGCTCGAAGACAAGATTATACATTTGCTCCAACTTCCAGAATGAGTAATACATTTATACTACCTGGTGATTACCACCCTGAAGAAATTATAGCAGCAACTGAATACGGTCTTTATGCAAAAGAAATGGGTGGGGGCTCAGTTAACCCAAGTACTGGTGAATTTAATTTTGCAGTTAATGAAGCATATTTAATTGAAAAAGGTAAGATTACAAAACCAGTTAAGGGAGCAACACTTATTGGAAAAGGATATGAAATAATTCAAAAAATTGATATGGTCGGAAACGATGTTGGCAGAGGTCAAGGAGTTTGTGGATCAATTTCAGGAGCTGTTCCTGCAGATGTAGGACAACCTACAATAAGAGTTTCAGAAATAATCGTTGGGGGGCGAAACAAATGACATACAACGAATTTAAAGAAAAATTATTTTCTATTGCAAAAGAAAAAGGATTTGAAGCTCAGATTGATCTATCAGAAAGTTCAGAATTTTCACTAAGATATGCTAATGATGATATAGATCAATATACAGACGCTTCAAAATTTTCAGTTTCTATAAAAATTTTAAAAGATGGAAAGATAGGAAGAGTTTATACTGAACAACTAGAAAATCCAGAAAAATTATTTGAAGAAGCCCTAAAAAACTGGGAGTTAACAGATAGTGAAGATGAAGAATTTTTCTATGATGGAACCGGCAAATACATTGAAATGGATCTTTACAGTGGAAGTTTTGAAAAAACAAGTGTTTCAGAAAAGATAGAATTTGTCAAAAAGCTCTATAACAGTGCAAAATGTGATGATAGAATAGTCATGGTCCCTTATGCAATGTACAATAATTTTAAAGTTTCAAAAAAAATTTCAAATACTTTAGGGCTTGATGTTTCAACGACTGCAGATGGTGGATACAGCTATGCAATGGCAGTATCAAAAGACGAATCAACACATTCTGGATTATGGATGGAAGTTGGAACTAAATTTTCTGATCTTGATCCAGAAAAAATTGGAAAAACTGCTTGTCAAAATGCACTAAGTTTACTTGGCGCAAAATCTGTTAAAAGCGGTAAGTACAGAGTAATAATCAAAAATACCGCTTTTGAAGATATGCTCAGCCTTCTTATTAGTATGATTTCAGCAGAAAATGTTCAAAAAAATATGTCCCCATTAAAAGGAAAACCAAACCAAAAGATTGCAAGTACAATTTTAAATATTAAAGATGTTCCTTACTATAAAAACAGTATTTCAAATAGGCCTTTTGACGATGAAGGGGTTCCAACAAAAGAAACACCAATAATAGAAAACGGAATATTAAAAAGTTTCTTATACGATTTAAAAACTGCAAAAAAAGATAACACTGAATCAACTGGAAATTCTCTTGGTGGTTCAATTAGGCCAATAAACTTACTTGTGGAAAGTGGAGAATACGACTTTGAAAGCCTTCTAAAAAAATTAGATGATGGAATAGTAATTATAGGTGTGGATGGAATGCATTCAGGTGCAAATCCAATATCTGGAAATTTCTCACTCGGTGCAAGAGGCTTTAGAGTAATTAATGGAGAAATATCCCATCCTATAGAGCAAATAACCATCTCTGGAAATTTCTTACAATTATTGGAAAAAGTTGAAGCAGTCGGAAATGATTCAAAAATCTTCTATGGAATAATAACACCAAGTATTTTAATAAGTGAACTTGATATTGCTGGTGAATAAGGCGGATTTCTCTCCGCCTTTTTTATTTACAAAAAACAAAAATTAGATTAAAATTAAGTTGTACCTTTAAAAAAGGGGAGGGGGAAAAGTGGATTTCCCTAAGTTGTTTGTTAACCTCAAAAAAATTAGAGAAAATGCAGAAAAACTACTTGAAACACTCTCAAAACTTAATATTGAACTTGTTGCCGTAACTAAACTAACTTTAGGCGATCCAATCATTGCAAAAACACTTAAAGATGCCGGGGTAATAAAGATTGGTGAATCAAGATTAAAAAATATTAAAAGAATGATTGAAAATAATGTACCTGGACCTTTTCAACTTTTAAGAATCCCTATGGCATCAGAATTGGAAGATGCAGTACTTTTAACCGATGAAATATTAATTTCTGAAGAAAAAGTCGCATATATGATTGATGAAATTGCAAAAAAATATGATAAAAATATTGAATTGATCTACATGATAGATGTCGGGGACTTAAGAGAAGGAATTTGGTATGAAAAAGCTGCTTATACAATAGAAAAAGTAGCTAAAAAGTTAAAAATGGCTAAAATTGTTGGAATTGGGACAAACGTTGGGTGCTTTGGTGGTGTTTTACCAACGAAAGAAAATTTAAATATTCTCGTAGAAATAAAAGATTACCTTGATGATAAACTAAACACAAATCTTAAAATTTCTGGGGGAAGCACCGTAACTTTATCACTTATAGAAAACAATGAACTACCTTCTAAAATAAATCAATTTAGAATAGGTGAAGGGATATTACTAGGTACCGATGCAACTGGAAATAGAGATATTCCATACCTTTCACAAGATACAATAATTTTAGAAGCTGAAGTAGTTGAAGTCGATTATAAACCATCTGTTCCTGTGGGAAAAATCGGAAGAGATTCTATGGGCAGAATTCCGCATTTTGAAGATTTTGGATGGAGAAATAGAATAATATTAGCAATTGGTGAGCAAGATATTGATTCTTCGGGCCTCAAACCATTCGATGAAAAATTAAAAGTACTTCACGCATCAAGTGACCATACAATAATAGATTACACAGATTCTAATAAAAAATATTCTATTGGAGACACCTTAAAATTTCATCTTTCCTATGGTGCAGCACTTAGGGCGTTTACTAGTCCTTTTGTTAAAAAAGAGTATATAAAAAATGCCTGACCATATGATCAGGCATTTTTTATTTTATATATCATCTAGCTCTAAAAATGCTACTCTTAACTTTCCAGCCAAGAAAATAAAGAAGTTATCATTTGGTTTTCTTTTCACTTCATAGCCCAACTTTTCAATATATTCTTGCCATCCATCAAGATTTCTTACTACAAACAATGTATTTAACCTTGAAAATTTATCTCCTCTTTTAATATAAGCTGTTCTTGATACAATATATGCATTTTCTATCTTTCTAACAGGAATTGACAATTTATTAAAAAATTCCAAAACAGGTTCCATTTCATCAACAACTTCTATTGATAAAATTGTTCTCAAATCTCCACTCTCGGTTATATATCTTGCAATATCTTCTATTGTTTTTGTTGAGCTATATTTAAATAAGTCCATAACATACGGTAGTGAAGGTTGTGCAATAACTTGCCTTGCAACAGCAACATTTCTTAATATTTCAACCGACAATGGTCTTTTCAGACTTATATCAACCTTTTTTTGAAGTCCCCTTAGCATTAAAGCAAGGTAAGAAGGTTTTACTGCTTCTCCATCTCCTGTCGAAATTAAATATTCATCCTTTCCTTCGTATTTTTTCAACCACTTATCAATCGGTGGCACAATTTCTACTTCATAATTTTCATCTGAGACATACAAATAGTTTCCTCTTATATCTGTTCCTTTAAGCTTTACAATGTCTCCAGATTTCAACCCTAAAATACCGGCAAGCCCAACTAAAAGCACATACTTTTCGTTGCCGTGTTTTGCCATTTTTTCCGCTTCTTCATATAATTTCCAAAAATCTAAGTAATTTATCATTTCGTAATCTGCCTTTTTATAAGGAACTTTTAAATCTTCTACTACTTCTGAATAAATTAGTGGATAAAATCTTTGTAAAAAAGCTCTCAAAGGAACAAAATATTGTCTCCACGCTGTTGACTTGTAATTTTCTTTTATTTTTGAAAGCCATTTTCTAACGTTTTCGCTCGTTACATTACCTTCTACAAATTTTAAAAACGAATCAACCATATTAACATAATTTTTCTTGGTACTCTCTGATATATTTTGAGTGTTTATATATTCTATAAATCTTTCTAAATCTGAGTTTATATTCACTCTATATCCACCTCCGAAAAATTAAGAAATTTACTCGTATTTTGATTATAACATAAATTATATTTATTTTTCTTTTAAATAGTCTTACTAAAGTTACAATTCGCATTGCGAATTTTTAAATAATTTTACATTTTAGTAAATAAAACATGCATCACCTAACGAGAAAAATCTATACTTCATCTTTACCGCGGTATTATAAGCTTCTAGAATAAAATCTTTTCCTGCAAAAGCAGAGACAAGCATTAAAAGTGTAGATTTTGGAAGATGAAAATTCGTGATTATTGCATCTGTCAATTTAAATTCAAAAGGTGGATAAATAAATATATCAGTTTTTCCATGGTAGCTTTCTTGATTAGGAAGTCTTGCAATTGTCTCAAGAGTTCTTACACTGGTTGTCCCAACTGCTATTATTCTTCCTTTATTCTTCCTTGTCTCTCTTATCTTTTTAACCGTTTCAGCTGGTACATAATACCTTTCTGAATGCATTTTATGCTCTCTTATATCTTCAACCTTTACTGGTCTAAAAGTACCAAGTCCAACATGTAAGATTAAGTCTGCAAATTCCACTCCTTTATTCCTTAACCTTTCAAGAAGTTCTTCTGTAAAATGAAGCCCAGCTGTAGGTGCTGCAACCGACCCAGTTTCTTTTGAATATACTGTTTGATATCTTTCAAACGGAACTTTCTGATTCTTTATATATGGTGGTAGTGGTGCATTACCAAGTTCAAATAATTTATCATCACTGCAATTAAATTCTAAAATTCTTGCTCCTTGCTGTGAATAATCTTTACATATTACTTCAATACCTTCAGATAAAATAATTTTGGTTCCCTTTTTAACTTTACTGCCCGGTTTTACCAACGCCTCCCAAACACCTTCACTTATTTTCTCTAAAAGTAAAATTTCAACTCTGGCTCCCGTTTCTTTTACACCATGTAGCCTTGCAGGAATTACTTTTGTAATATTTCTAACGAGCAAATCTCCAGGGCTTAAATACTCAACAATATCTCTAAAAATTCTATGCTCAATTGTTTTTTCTTTTCTATTTAACACCATCAATCTAGAAGAATCTCTCGGATCTGCAGGAGTTTGAGCAATCAACTCTTCTGGTAAGTAATAATCAAAATCGCTAAGCTTCATCTATCTTCCTCCTTCTAAAAAATTGGGGAGGTAATTTCACCTCCCCATTTTTCGATTATTTTCTTAATCCTAATTTTTGAATTACATTCTTGTATGATTCTGGATCCTTGTTTCTTAAATATTTCAAAATTTTTCTTCTTCTTCCAACAAGTTTCATAAGACCTCTTCTTGAGTGATAATCTTTTGGATGTTTTTTCAAGTGCTCTGTTAAGTGTTTAATTCTTGCAGTTAAAAGAGCAATTTGTACTTCTGTACTTCCAGTATCACCCTCGTGAATTTGAAATTCCTTAATGATTTCCTCTTTGTTCATATCTTTGCACCTCCACACTTTATTCCCACTACCAAGTAGGGGATTAATCCACCTACCGAGTAGGGGTCAAATATATGATACATTAATTTTGTTCAAAAGTCAATATTTACATCTTATTTATAGCATTTAAAATTTGCTCCATATTTGCATCAACAAATATTGCTTCTTTTCCTCTTTCTTTTATTTCTACTTTTCCTTCTTTTAATTTCCTACCCACAGTAATTCTTATTGGAAACCCTATTAAATCAGCATCTTTAAATTTCACTCCTGGCGATACGTTTCTATCGTCAATAATTACATCTACACCTTTATCTAATAAATAACTGTACAACTTTTCAGAAAATTCCTTTTCCTTTTCCTTTCCAACTACAACAATGTCCACTTCATATGGTGCAACTGAACGAGGCCAAATTATTCCATCATCATCATGGAGCTGTTCAACTATTGCACCTAAAGTTCTTGAAATTCCCCATCCGTAACATCCCATAATAAATGATTTCATTTTACCATCTTTATCCATATATTTTACATCCATTGAGTCTGAATACTTTGTTCCAAGCTTGAATATATGACCTAGTTCAATACCTTTTTCACCTTTTAAAGGTTTCCCACAAACAGGACATGGGTCACCAATTTGAACTACTACCAAATCAGTCCATTCATTAACCTTAAAGTCCCTATCTAAATTTACATTTAAATAGTGATAATCTTTTTCCATTCCACCCACAACAAAGTTTTTCATATATTTAATTCCATAATCTGCAACTATTCTAACCTTATCTGCTCCTACTGGACCCAAAAATCCTATTGGAACTCCAAACTCTTCAAGAATCTCATTTGCTTCTGCCATCTGCAATGATTGATCACCTAAATATGCCTTTAATTTTTCAAAATTAAGTTCTCTATCTCCCGGCACAAGAGCCATAACAAATCCATCACGTCCCTTAAAGACTAAAGATTTAACTATCTTCCTAATTGGAAGGTTTAAAAACTCTGCTACTTGCTCAACAGTTCTCACATTTGGCGTATATACCTTTTCTAAAGTCTTTTCAGATTCATCGTCTTTTTCGTAATCTCCTTTATACGGTACCCTTTCATCACTTCCTGCATACCCACAATCACAATATAAAACATTACTCTCTCCAGTATTTGCAAAAGCAACAAATTCATGAGATTCATTACCACCAATTGCTCCAGTTGCCGCTTCTATTACAGAATATCTCAATCCAATTCTTTCCATTATTTTTGAATATGCATCTTTAAATAATTGATAAGTCTCATCCAGCGATTCCCATGAGTCATGAAAACTGTATGCATCTTTCATAATAAATTCTCTTGCACGTAAAACACCAAATCTAGGTCTAATTTCATCCCTAAATTTCGTAGTTATCTGATATAAAGAAACTGGAAGCTGTTTATATGAATTCAATTCATTTCTAATCAATTCAGTAACAAGCTCTTCATGTGTTGGACCCAACGTAAAATCTCTATTGTGCCTGTCTTTTAACTTCATCATTTCAGGGCCATAATCATCCCATCGTCCACTTCTTTGCCAAAGCTCTGCAGGCTGAATTATAGGCATAAGTATTTCTTGAGCACCAATTTTATCCATTTCTTCCCTAACTATATTCTCAATTTTCAAAAGAGTTCTCCTTGCAAGTGGAAGATATGTGTAAACTCCTGCTGCGATCTTTCTAATAAAACCAGCTCTTTGAAGTAGTGCTTGACTTGGAATTTCTGCATCTGATGGATCTTCCCTGAGTGTTGGTGCATAAAGCCTCGAAAATCTCATTCCTCCACCTCCAAAATCTCCCACTTTGTACCATCAGGAGTATCTAATATCTTAACATTGGAATTTAACAGTGCATCGCGAATTTTATCAGCAGCTTCAAAATTCTTAGCTTTTCTAAATTCCTGTCTTACCTTTAATATCTCTTCAATTACTTTATTTGTATTTTCACTTTCTGAAATTTTCACTCCACCTTCAAATAATCCAAGAACACTTCCAAAAACTCTTGTAATAAGATGATATCTCTTTAGTGCTTCATCATCTTTCCCTTCATCCATGGCCTTATTTAATTCTTTTGAAAGATCAAATATAAGTGCAATTGCTTTTGGAGTATTAAAATCATCCTCAAGCGCTTCTACAAATCTTTGCTCAATATCATTCATATATTCATCACGTTTTGGAACTTTTGGATATGGATACTTTTCTTCAAATCTATTTAGGGTTTTTAATACCTTTAAAGCTGCTTTTTTATTTTCCATCATAATTTCATCAGAAAATTCTATAGGAGTTCTATAATGCTTTGAAAGTAAAAATAGTTTTACTGCATCTTTTCCATATCTTTTAACAGCTTCTCTGACCAAAAATACATTTCCTATAGATTTACTCATTTTATCTCCACGAGTAATTATCATTCCATTGTGCATCCAATATCTTGCAAAAGGTTTACCAGTCAGCGCTTCGCTCTGTGATTTTTCATCCTCATGATGCGGGAAGATCAAATCTTCTCCACCAGCATGAATATCAAATGTATCTCCCAAAAGCTTTTGAGACATAACTGAACATTCTATATGCCACCCTGGTCTTCCACAACTCCATGGACTATCCCAATTAGGTTCTCCAGGTTTTACAGCCTTCCAAAGTGCAAAGTCAAGAGGATCTTTTTTCAATGTATTTACTTCAACTCTTGCACCCGAAATTAAATCTTCAATTTTTTTACCAGAAAGTTTTCCATACCTCTCAAATTTTTTAACACTAAAATACACATCGCCATTTTCAGCAGTATATGCATACCCTTTTGAAATCAACTTTTCAACAGCATCTACAATCTCATTAACATAATCCGTTGTTCTTGGATGAAAATTTGCTGCACGTATTCCTAAACTTTGTGCATCTTTCCAGTACTCTGCAATAAATGTATCTGCAACGTCTTTAAAATCAACACCCCATTCATTTGCTTCGTTGATAATTTTATCATCAATATCAGTAAAATTTTGAACCATTATAACCTTATAACCTCTATATTCTAAAAAACGCCTGAACGCATCAAAAACCACTGCAGGCCTTGCATTCCCAATATGTATATAGTTATACACAGTTGGTCCACAAACATACATTTTTACAACGCCAGGTTCAATTGTTTTAAGCTCTTCTTTTTTTCCCGTTTCAGTGTTTGTTATATATATAGCCATACTAAATCACCCCAGTTGTTTTTGAATCCTTTTAACAATATTTTCCTTTCCTAGAAGATAAACTATATCAATTAATTCTGGACCTTCTTCTCTTCCAGTTAATACAATCCTAAGATTCATATAAAAGTCTTTCCCTTTAACTTTCCCTTTCTTCATTGCATTTTTAAACGCTTGATAAATATTCTTTTCATCCCACTGTTCAATGTTTTCTATTTCTTTTACTAATTCACTATATACTTGCTTTACTTCATCTGACAATTCTACTTTATTTTCTGGTTCTACAAAGAAAAATTCTACTAGCTCTGGTATCTGACTTAATTCTTCAACTCTATCCTTAATCGCTTTAAGAAGTCTTATAAACCACTCTTTTCTTTCATTTATTTCTTCTTCTCTTGCAAACTTTTCCAAGTAAGGCTTTGAAACTTCAAGCATTTCTTCATCACTTAAATGTCTGAAATGCTCAGCATTCATCCATTTTAATTTTTGTGGATCAAAAATTGCAGGATTTTTCCCCAATCTATCCAAAGAAAATGCACTAATTAATTCTTCTAAAGACATAATTTCCTTTCCTTCTGGGTGTGACCATCCAAGAAGTGCTAAAAAGTTTACTACAGCTTGTGGTAAATAACCTCTTTCCTTAAACTCTTCAACCGATGTTGCACCGTGCCTTTTACTTAATTTTTTAGCATCTGGTCCAAGAATCATTGAAACATGTCCAAATTCTGGTGGATTCCATCCTAAAGCTTCGTAAATAGCAAGTTGCTTAACTGTATTTGAAAGATGATCGTCACCTCTTATAACATGTGTAATTTTCATTAAATAATCGTCAATAACACATGCAAAGTTGTATATTGGAACTCCATTACTTCTAATAATCGCAAAGTCTCCTAATGTACCTTCTTTAAATACAACTTGACCCTTTACAATGTCATTTAAAACATACTCTTTTCTTGGCATTTGAAAATATATAGCTGGTTTTAAACCCTTTTCCTCGTATTCCTTTATCCTTTCAGGAGTTGTAAAACTTTCAAGCATTTCACGTGTATAATGAGGAGCTTTTCCTTGTGAAAGAAGCTCTTCTCTTAATTTTTCTATCTCTTCAGGATAAGCATAGACTTTGTATGCTTTTCCTTCTTCTATAAGTTTTTGCGAATATTTGTTGTAAATATCAAGTCTTTCACTCTGTCTATATGGGCCATATTCTCCACCCACATCTGGTCCTTCATCCCAATTTAAACCTAACCACTTCATTGATTCTATTAAACCTTCTTCAAATTCTTTTTCAGATCTTTCCAAATCTGTATCTTCAATCCTTAAAATAAATTTACCATTCATTTTTCTCGCGTATAAAAAGTTAAATAAAGCTGTTCTTGCACCACCAACATGTAAATATCCAGTAGGACTTGGGGCAAACCTTAATCTAACCATTAAGACACCTCCTAATTAACTTTTACTTTGTGTTTTATTATACCACACTTCTATTATCTTATCTTGTATTATTAATTAAATTGACAATAGTCAATGTAAAAAATAGGTTAAGTTAAAATATTAAAAATAGACCCTGAGCAAAAAAATAAAATTAAGTTAAATTAGAATAAAAGGGATACACTTGCTAAAATTGCTTTTTTACCAAATAAAAACAAAATAATGAGATCTAATCCTGCAATATTTTCTTCAATATTACTAAAAGAATGCATCTAAGAAAGTATCCTGATCATATCTTTGTTATTTGCTTATCTTTTAGATAGATTGGAAAGATTGTCAAAAAAGAAAGCAAATAAGAAACTAAAAAGACTTTTTAGTACACTGCTAGTTATTGACAGCAGTGAAATTAGAGGTAAGAAAAAGAGACTTCATCTTCTATATGAAGCAAAAGTGTTATTAGATTTTGAGGTAGGAAATAATAGAGAAGTAGAACATGCGGAAGTTATGTTAGAAGAAATAGAAGGTTCGATATTGTTACCAGATAGAAGGTAATGGCAATAGAAATAAATAGGTTGATATATAGCAAAAGATGCGAAAAAGAGTGGTATATAGAAAGGTTGAAGCAGAGAATAAAGATGAGATGTATAAATGAAAAGATGCTATAAGCACAGATAACATATATGTTACTAGGATAGCAGTTAAAAATATTAATAGACACACTCTCTGCTCAACCTAAAATAATTAGATTAATTGACAAATAATTTTTACATTGGCTGTGGTGTTATATGTAAAAATTTATAATCAATAATAAACAACAACTTCTCTTTTTATTAGTTCTTCTATAATCTTCATATTTTCAGACTCTGGATCTACTAAATTTAAATCATTCATTCTAATATTCAGATATTCCAAATTAGGCAATTTCAATAGAGGTTTTACACTTATGATAGCATTAAACTCAAGATCTAAATATTTCAAACTATTCATTCCTGATAACGGTGTTACACTTTTAATATTATTATTATATAATTTCAACCATTGCAAATTATTCAAATTTGTTATTGGGCTTAGATCATAAATTCTATTATTAGAAAGATTTAGCCACTGTAAATTAACCAGCTCTGATATAGGAGTTAAATCTATAATTTCATTTCCCGATAGATCCAACTTATGCAAATTAATCAAGTTAGAAATCGGAGATATATTTTTGATGTTGTTATCACTAAGAATCAATACTTCCAAATTTACAGCATATTCCAATCCAAATAGGTTTGATATTTCACTTTTACTTGCATCCAAATAAGTTAATTTAAGCATATCCTTGACTGTTATGTCTCCTGATAACTTATTTAGTTGCTCTCTAATTGCTTTTTCAAGATTATCATTTGCAAAATTTACTGTAGCATCTTCTTCAACTGTTTTGAAACTCCAAACAGGTCCTATTTTTTCTCCACCTTTCCCATCTTTTAATACTATCTTCCAGTAATATGTTGTACCAGGTTTCAATACTCCTAGTCTATATTTGTTCTTTTTAAAGTTAAATGCTATTAAGTTTAGAGGTTCTTCAGTACCAAAGTATATGTCATATATTAGTGTATCTCCATCAGGATCATTACTTTGCCATCTAAGTATTGGAGATAATAAAATTTTTGTTGATCCATTTAATGGCATGGGATTATTTGGTACATTTGGTGGATTATTATTTATATTTGTATTATCAGAGCTCCAAATAAGAGTTGTGATAAACAACATAAACAAAATAAAAAACACTTTTGTTTTTCCATTCAACATTCTTAACCACCATCCTCTTTATTAAATTTCAAATTAATGAAGTATAAAATATTTTACCATAAAAATAAACCAAAAAAGTATTTGGAAATTAAATATTTTAAAAAATTATAGCAATTTGATTTAGACTAAAATATAGTTCAATTATGAATAGAGTAATAAAAAAACAATTTATACTTTACGCAAGACGAATGCAAAAAATCCTAAATTCAACTTAAGAATACATATTGACAAAATAGATTTTTTATGATATAAATCCACAGAAGGCGCCTTTAATTTGGCCCAGTGAGGCCAGAAAGGAGGAATATGGGTATGATCGATTTACAAGAAACTGTTGAGTTTTATTCTAAGGTAGAAGGTCCGCAAAAGTTCGTTTTAGCTCTTCAACATTTCATTGCTATGTTTGGTGCTACTGTTTTAGTTCCCCTCCTCACAGGTTTTGATCCCCTTGTTGCTCTATTTACAGCCGGAATTGGAACTTTGATTTTCCACTTTTTAACCAAAAAAGAAGTCCCAGTATTTCTAGGTTCAAGTTTTGCTTTCATAGGTCCAATTTTAATTGTAAAATCACAAACAGGAGATTTAAGATACGCAAGTGGTGGTATTGTTGCAGCAGGACTTGTGTATTTATTACTTGCAACTCTGGTCAAACTAATAGGTATTAAAAAAATTAAAAAACTATTCCCACCTGTTGTTACTGGCCCAATGATTATGGTTATTGGTTTAAGCTTAAGTCCAGTTGCAATAAATTGGGCTTCTCAAAATTGGGGGATTTCAATAACAGTAATTGTCTCTGTAATTCTAGCTTCAACTGTTTTCAAAGGATTCTTTAACCTAATTCCGGTACTAATTGGTGTTAGTGTCGGATATTTAGTCGCTATAATTACAGGTAATGTTGACTTTTCCCCCATCATAAATAGCAGTTGGATTTCTATTCCAAAATTTATGTTTCCAAAATTTGATATTTCATCAGTTCTACTTATTGCACCAGTTGCTCTCGCAACTTTCATGGAACACATAGGAGATATAACAACAAATGGAGCGGTTGTTGGAAAAAACTTTTTAGAAAAGCCGGGACTTCATAGAACCTTAATAGGAGATGGAGTCGCAACAATGGTCGCGGGTTTCTTAGGTGGACCTGCAAATACAACATACAGTGAAAACACAGGAGTTCTTGCACTAACTAAGGTATACGATCCATCTATACTAAGGCTCGCTGCAGTTTTTGCAATATTTATGTCATTTTTATCAAAATTTGGAAGTATATTACAAACAATTCCACAACCAGTTATTGGAGGAGTAAGTTTAATACTGTTTGGTATGATTGCCTCTGTTGGTATAAGAACTATTGTGAATGAAAAAGTAGATTTTTCAAAGCCAAAAAATTTGATAGTTGCTTCATTAATACTGACAATAGGTATCGGTGGAGCAAGTATAAAAATAGGAACAGTTGAACTAAAGGGGCTTGCCCTAGCTGCTTTGATAGGAATATTAGCTAATTTAATAATCCCTGAAAAAAATCAATAATAAAAAGATATTTTAACAATAGCAAGCACCAGCTTTAAAGCTGGTGCTTTTTTATTAACAATATATTTAATAAAATACTCTTTAAATTTCATAAAAAGCACTAATTCATTATTAGCTTCTGATAATATCTTAATCTGAACTTAATAGTATTATTAAAACCATTGAACCAAATCCTAACCATCCCATATTAGCTTTAATTTTTTTAACTTCATTTTTGTAAGTTTTTACATATAAATCAAACAAATAATCGTTCTCACTTGAAATTTTACTTCTCACATCAACCAATCTCAAAGCAGGCACTTCTGGATTTGAAAAATATTGAAATAAAGGTGAAAATGGCCCCAATATTAACCCTCCTAAAAAAGGGAAAAACTTGTTAACATCTTCTTTTGCATGTTCCCTTGCTAAAAGCTGAACATCTGCTACAGATGTAATATCAGCATAAATAAGGTTAACTAATAAAATAAATATAATTGCAAAAATAAACCTCTTACTCATACCTCCACCTCCAGTAGAAATATTAGTTATAGCAATAATGAATAAATATCATTAATTTTTAAATTATTAACTAAAATTCTAACTTCCTATCACTAAAATAACATGTTTATTCAAACATTTTACTTTGTTTAATATTGTTCTCTCTAATACCGGAATGTGAATAGCTTCTCAACAAATAAAATCTTCCCTCAAGTAAATAGATTAAATTCTCAGGAACAATTTTTAAAAATAAGTATAGTATAAAAACAGCCAAAATATAATATATGAACCAATACTTTTCTAAAAATTGCACAGGGTCTTTTATAAATATTGCTAAAGTACCTGGCAACACAATATGATAACCAAGTAGAAATATTGTATTTTTACCAAATAACTCAAAAAATCTTTTGATTTTATCAGATTTTATCATTTGTGCAAGAGAAATAATAATTATAACAGACGAAAATTCTCCAACATAGGAAAGTAGAGGATAATTTCCATAGCTATTTATTCTCCAATCATCAAATCCGTTAAATGTTGCAACTACAGCTAATAAACCAGAAAAAATTATAAAAAGCAAAAATGGATTTTTAAATTTAAATTTAAAACCTCTGTTTTTCAAAATATATCCTAAATAAAACCAAATTAATCCATGAAGTGCAACACCAATCTTAAAGAACTTCGTCTGTACATTAATTAAAAGGGTTGACAAAATTGATAATATAGGTATAAAATGGATTATTCTTAACTTAATAAATAATATAAAAATTAATTCAGCAACTGCAAACATATACAAATACCATAAAGGAAGGACATTTACCGGAACATCAAATGTTGAATATCCAAAAATAACAAAATCTAAAAAATTTGAAAAAACACTATTGCTATATCCTATAAATATATTCAAAATGTAATAAATGATGTATCCAACTAAACTTAAAAAAACAAATGGTATTAAAAGGTTTAATAATATTTTTTCAAACTTTTTACTAAATTTTCCATCCTTGAATAAGTATCCAGAAATAAACATAAAACTGGCTAAAATGTAAGAAAAATAAACTGCCAGAGAATAGGGAATATATGAATGAACAAAAATAATCATCAATATTAAAATACCTCTTGAAACATCAATTTCTCTAATTCTCATTTTTTCAAATCCCCCCATAATAATTCTAACACATTTAACACTTCTGTTATATTTAATTTGTAGAAAGTTATTTTTAAAATGTTAAAATTATCTCGATAATTATTGTTAGGAGGGAAAAAATGAAATTCTTTATTAAAACATATGGCTGTCAAATGAATGAAAATGATAGTGAAGTTGCAAGATATTATCTTGAACAGGAAGGTTATGAATCTGCTGAAAATGAAAATGAAGCAGATATTGTAATATTAAATACATGTGTTGTTAGAAAAAAAGCAGAAGATAAATTTCTCAGTACTATAGGTGAATTAAGAAAAAAGAATAAAAAAATAGGAGTTATGGGATGTGGTGCTGAAAAACTAAAAGAAGACCTTTTTAAAAGAGGAGTAAATTTTGTTATTGGAACACGCGCAATATCAAGAATACCTGAAGCAGTTGAACTTTCAATAAAAGGAAAAAAAGCAGCAATATTCGATGATAAATTAGATGAAATAGATTATAGAAATATTTTAAAAAGAAATTCAAAACATCATGCTTGGATAACTATTATATATGGTTGTAATAGATTTTGCACTTACTGTATAGTTCCATATACAAGAGGCCGTGAAAAATCAAGAAAAATGAATGATATACTTCAAGAAGTTAAAAACCTATCTCTAAATGGAGTAAGAGAAATTACATATCTTGGACAAAATGTAGATGCATATGGAAAAGATTTAAATGATGGTACATCCCTTGCAAAACTTTTAAATGAAACCAAAAAGATTGAAAATATAGAAAGAATATGGTTTTTGACATCATATCCAACTGATTTTTCTTTGGATATTGCAAGAGAGATTGCAAGTAGTGAAAAAATCGCCAAAAGCATACACCTTCCTGTTCAACACGGAAGTAATAAAATTTTGAAAAAAATGAATAGACGTTATACAATAGAAGAGTACTATGAATTAATCAAAAACATTAGAGAAATAGTTCCCGATGCCTCCATTTCAAGTGATATTATAGTTGGCTTTCCTGATGAAACTGAAGATGACTTCCAACAGACGGTAAAGTTAGTAGAAGAGATAAAATTTGAAAGATTAAACCTTGCGATATATTCCCCACGTGAAGGCACTATTGCATGGAAATATTTTGAAGATAACGTGCCACGTGCAATAAAAACAAGAAGAATGGCGTATCTTTTAAATCTTCAAAAAGAAATAAACAAAATGCTTAACGAATCTTACCTAGATAAAACAGTAGAAGTAATAGTTGAAGAACGTGCAAAATCCGGATTATTCTATGGAAGAGATATTAGAAACAAGATTATCGCCTTTGAAGGCGATGAAAGCCTAATTGGCAAAAAAATTCTAGTGAAAATAAAAAAAACTACCGCAGGTCCATTATATGGAGATATAATAAAAATTATATAAAGGGGGTAGAAAAATGGCAAAAAACATTCCATTAAGAGAAACTATTAAAGAATATATTTTTTCTACAATAGGAGTTATACTAACTGCCCTTGGATTAGTTATATTTTTAATTCCAAACAATATAGCAGCTGGTGGTGCTTCGGGTCTTGCTATAATTTTACACTCGATTATTCCATTATCCGTTGGAGTGTGGATGTATATTTTAAATGGAATTCTATTTTTAATTGCCTTTCTAATCATCGGTTTTGATTTTAGTTATAAAACAATATACTGTACATTCTTATTAAACTTTTTTATTGACCTTTTTGATAGAATTATTCATATTCCTACATACAATGGAGGAGACTTGATCCTTGCGGTATTTTTTGGAGATATTTTAACGGCAATTGGTATGGCAATAACCTTCTCACAAAATGCTTCTACAGGTGGTACTGATATACTCGCAAAGATATTTAACAAATTCTTTTCAACTCCAATGGGTACAACATTACTAATAATAGACTTCACCATTGGTTTCTTTGCTGGCGTTGCTTTCAATCCAAAAATTGGTATGTACTCAATTCTTGCTATAATTATAAACGGCATTACAATTGACTTTGTTCTCAAAGGTTTAGAACTTGCAATAACAGTTACAATAATCTCAGATAATAATAAACCAATCGAAGAATTTATCTTAACAAACATGGGTAGAGGATTCACATATCTTAAAGGAAAAGGCGGTTATACCAAAAAAGATAGAGACATTATCTTTGTCTCCATTAGAAGAAGAGAGCTTGGGGAATTAATAAATTTTGTTAAAAAGGTCGATCCCAACGCTTTTATGATAGTAAACGAGTCAAGGTATGTTCTAGGGGAAGGCTTCAAAAGGAATTTGTGAGGTGAGAGTATGAAAGCCTTAATGATAATTGATATGCAAAACGACTTTGCAAAAAAAGGTGGCGCACTTTACTTTGAAGGAGCAGAAAAAGTTATACCAAAAATTATTGATTTAATAAAAGAGGCAAAAAACAAAAATTTACCAATAATATTAACACAAGATTGGCACGATGAAGATGACAAAGAATTTGAAATTTGGCCAAAACACTGTATAAAAAATACATCTGGTGCTATGATTGTAAGCGAAATACAAGAATTATTAAATGACTACAACAACGTTTACTATATCAAAAAAACAAGGTATTCTGCTTTTTATAAGACAGATCTTGAAAATATATTAGAAAATCTTTCGATAGATGAAGTTGACGTTGTTGGTCTTGTTAGTAATATTTGTGTTCTATTCACAGTTGAAGAATTAAGAAACAGGGATATTAAAGTAAACTTATACAAAGATGGAACCGGCTCATACGATAAGCAGCTGCATAACGCTGCACTAAAAATAATGTCTCAAGTTTTACAGGCAAATATTTTCTAAAGCAGGGAGGGATTTGATGGAAAAAAACATTAAAATTGTAACAAGCATTGCTGTTGTAGTAAATACTTTTCTTGCTGCTTTAAAAATAATCATAGGTTTCTTATTTAACAGTATGGCTGTTTTAGCAGATGGGATTGACAGTGCTACAGATATCTTAACGGCATCAATTGTTTACTTTGCAACAAGACTTTCTTCAAAACCACCAGATAAACTACATCCATACGGGCATAGAAAGATAGAAAACATAGGTGCGAAAATTATTTCATTTATTGTTTTTTATGCCGGTATCTCGCTTTTAATAGAAAGTATAAAAAGATTGGTTACACATAATTATACTTTAATACAAGGAATAATTCCAATAGCTGTAACACTTATATCAGTTATCTTTAAGACATTTTTGTTTATAATAGAATATAGAATTGGCAAAAAATACAACAGACCTTCATTAATAGCAGAAGCTTTAAATATGAGAAATGATATACTCCTTTCATCGATCGTATTTTTTGGAATACTTTTAAATAAAATTGGTCTTTCTTTCATGGATCCTTTGGTTGGAATGATAATGTCTGTTATAATTGTTAAAGTAGCATTTGAAATCTTCAATGAAAACGCTGTTGCACTCCTTGATGGAATTAAAAAAGACGAAGAGTGGATTTACGATGAAATAATAAATCTATGTAATGAATGTGAAGGTGTAAAAAATCCACACAAGATAAGAATTAGAAAAATAGGAGAATGCTTCGACATTGATATGGATATAGAGGTTGACCCTAAAATAAATGTTCAAAGATCTCATGAACTTACTTTGTGTATAAAAGATAAAATAAAAAAACTTTTAAATGATAAAGTTTATGATGTTGTCATTCATGTTGAACCTTATCAGAATGTTGAAAATGAACCTTACGGTATCGGGGGGAAAAATGAAAAGTAAAGCTGTAGTCTTAATTTTATTAGTTATAAGTATCATCGGATTTTCAGTAACAAAAGATGAAATAATAAATCTTTCCAAGGAAAATCCAAAAGAAGCTTGGAAACTTTACCTTGAATATGTGCTTGATAATCCAACTGATACTTCTCTTGAAACAATGGGAAAAGAATTAAAAATTAAAATTTCCCTAATGAATGATTATAGACTTTCATTTTTGATAAAGCAGGATATAAAAGAACTTAAGAATTTTTTGAAGAACACAACACCAAGTGCAACAGAAATAGAAATAATTCATCAACTTTTTCCACAAATAAATGAACTATCCAAAAATACACTGGAGAAACCTGAGTATGACACTTTTCTTGATAATATAATTTTTCTAAAAATAGCAAATCCAGAAATTGATGAAAAACTCAGCGCCCAAAACCTTACAAATTTTTTCCTCAAATATCCTACTATGTTAACATACGACGTTATAAATATTCTATCTCAAAAAGACTTTTCAAAGGACCTTGGGTACAACATACTAAAATATATCGTAGATAACATTGAAAACTTTGAAGAAGTCCAATATCCAATTCTTAATAGAATAGTAGAATTTGCAGAAAAAATTGGAGGAACATTTACCTCAAAGTATTTAAGTGATCTTAAAAAGTATGTAGAGTTAAGTAATAGCTTAAATGAAACATCTGAAAATATAGATATAAATAAAGCAAAATTAACAATAGAAAATCTTTCAATAAAAAAATATAATTTATCATCAAAACTAGAAAATATTTTAAATAATACACAAAAAGCCAATATTAAAGACCTTTCTCAAAAAACAAGTACATCTCAAAATTCTAGCAATAATACCAATTACATAATGATATTGCTCTTAGTAATGCTTGCAATAATTATAGTTTCATTTAAAATAGTAAGATTTTATCTATTTTACATACTAGGACTGAAAAAAATGGCAGCAAAAGTATATAAAAAAATTGTTGATAAGGATCCATTAAATGAAGAAAAACATTTAAAGCTTGCACAGTTATACGAAGAAGCTGGAATGTATGACAAAGCATTGGAAGAGTATAACATACTAAAGAGGATAAAAATATAAAACAACCGAAGGCATTTGCCTTCGGTTGTTTTTTTTATAATTCAACATTTTTCAAGTATTTTGAAGCATCTTCAGGTGGAACAGGATTAATATAAAAGCCAGAGCCCCACTCAAAACCTGCCACTCTCGTAAGCCTTGGCATTATTTCAACATGCCAATGATAATAAATCTTTCCTTCCTCGTAAGTTGGCGAGGTATGAATTACAAAGTTATATGGTGGGTTATCAAGAACTTTATATATTCTCTTCAAAGTATTCCTTAAAATAATCGCAAATGTTTTTACTTGGCTGTCCTCAATCTTTCCAAAATCATGAGAGTGAACCTTCGGAGCAATCCATACTTCAAATGGAAATCTTGAAGCATATGGTGCAAAAGCAATAAAATCCTCATTTTCTTCAACAATCCTACGGTTTTCTATTTTTTCTTGAGAGATCATATCACAAAATACACATCTTTCCTTATAATCATAATAGTCTTTTGCTCCGTTTAACTCCTCCAATACCCTTTTTGGAACACTTGGAATTGCAATAATTTGACTATGTGGATGAGGAAGAGATGCCCCACCAAGTGCACCATGATTTTTAAATATCAATATATACTTTAATCTTTTATCTTCTCTAAGTTGTCTAAACCTTTTTACATATGCCCAAACAACTTCTTCTGCCTGTTTGTCATCATACAATGCAAAAGTGCTGCTGTGCTCTGGTGTTTCAACTACTACTTCATGATATCCAAAACCAGCCATTGCATCATACATACCATGTCCATATTTTTCGATTTCTATATCTGGATTAACCGCTGGAAACTTATTTGGAACAACTCTTACCCACCAACCTGGAGAATTAGGTTCTGTATTTTCTGGTCTAAAAGCAAAAATTTCTGGTGGTGTGGTGTGCTCATTTCCATAATCAAATGGACAAAAACCACCTTTTGCTTCTTCCTTTGGAACTGTAAAATCGTGTGGCCTTTTTGCACGCTCAGTTGCAATAATAACCCATCTTCTTACAACTGGATCCTTTCTATATTCTGGCATATCTAAATCCTCCCTTAACGTCTTTTATTCAAAGCTTTATTGTATATCTTAACGTATTCATTCGCCGATCTTTCCCACGATAAATCTGTTTTCATAGCATTTTCAATCAATTTTTTCCAGTGACCCTTTTTGTTTTTGAAAAAGTCAACTGCCCTTGCAACGGCCTTTAGTAAGTATGCCGAATCATATTCCTTAAACCCGAATCCATTTCCTTTCATAGTTTCTTCATCATATTCCATAACCGTATCTGCAAGCCCTCCAGTATACCTAACAACTGGAATAGTACCATACCTTAAGCTATACATTTGACCAAGACCACATGGTTCATACCTTGAAGGCATCAAAAACATATCGCTTGAAGCATAAATTTTTTGAGCAAGTACTATATCAAAAGTAATGTTTGCAGACATTTTATCAGGAAATTCCTTTTCAATCTCTTTAAACATTTCTTCATACTTTTTATCACCTGTTCCAAGAAGTACAAATTGAACGTCCATATTTAAAATGTATCTTAAAACTTCTGATAAGATATCTAACCCTTTTTGATCAACAAGTCTCGTAATCATACCAATAACTGGAACGTCATTAGTTTGTGGAAGATTCAATTCTTTTTGAAGCATTTTCTTATTTTCATATTTTTTCTCAATCTCTTGTAAGCTGTAATTTACATAAATTCTTTTATCCGTTTCAGGATTATATTCATCATAATCTATACCATTTAATATTCCATACAAATCAGAACTCCTAAGTCTTAATACTCCATCCAACTTTTCACCGTACTCTTTAGTTTGAATTTCTTGAGCGTAAGTTGGACTCACTGTGTTAATAACATCAGAGAACAAAATCCCACCTTTTAAGAAATTAATTTTTCCATAAAACTCAATACCATCAATGTTATATAGATAATCAGGTAAACCTGAAAAATTCATATATGAACTATCAAAAATTCCTTGATAGCCAAGGTTATGTATTGTTAATAGTACAACAGTCTTTGAAAAAAACTCATCATCTTTATACAATGTCTTTAAATATACTGGCACCAATCCCGTTTGCCAATCATTGATATGTAAAACATCAACTTTTTCCCCGAGCACTTTTAATGCTTCAAAAACAGCTGCAGAAAAGTATATTGCCTGTTCGGCCAAATCAGGCCCTTCATATACTTGCTCTGCAGAAAAATAGTAATCATTTGCAATAAGGTAAACAGGAATTTGTGTTCCAGGTATAAATGTTTGATAAATATCAAATTTTTCATCCGTTTTTAAATATGGAACACTAATACTTTCTTTTATCTTTCTTAGACTATATGAAAACTTTTCTGCATTCTTTTCTACGATCTTATGCTTTGGCATTATAACAATTGGTTCAACTGAAAATTTTTTAAGATATTTTGGTAAAGCCCCTACAACGTCAGCAAGTCCCCCTACTTTAGCAAATGGATATACTTCATAAGAAACAAGTGCAACCTTCACGGTTTTCACCTCCAATTTTCCAAAAACACCCCACTATCGTGAGTTAAAACCAAATAATCACATTTATTAACCATTTCTCTAACAAATCTTGCACAATCGTCATCTCTTAGCATTCTCATTATATCATAAAACTCTACTCTAGTCATAACAATATCTCCTGCAAAAAACACCTTTCCCATATTTTCTGTATCTACAACAAAAGAACAATGCTCCTTTGAATGCCAGGGTGTATGATACACATTAATTTTATCAAATAATATATCACCATCCTTAAATGTTTGGAACGCATTCCAAGAGTCTATAATCATCTTGTATTGCTTTCCAACTATCATACCAAATTTCTCGTAATTCTTCTTTAAAAAGTTTTCATGCAAATGAACCGTAGCGTTTTTAAAAAAGATGGAGTTATAAGCATGGTCAAGGTGAAAGTGGGTAAGTACAATATCTGTAATATCTTCAGTCTTTAAATTTCTTTTTTTCAATTCCTCCTCTAAAATTGAATGAGTTACATAATCTCCAGGTTCTATAAGAATTTTTCTATCACCATCTTCAAGCAATACAATGGTAGAAAATGTCGCTTTTGCTCTGCTTGGAACACTAATTATTCCACCCTCAAGTAGTATATCCATTTTCATAGCATGGCCCCTCCTTTTTCTAAATCAAACCATATTTTTCCATTTTATAGTACAAAGTCCTCAAGCTTATACCTAACTTTTTTGCTGTCAAATTTCTATCACCTTTATTTTCTCTTAATGCAGCTTCTATAACCTTTCTTTCAAAATCTTCCACAAGTGATTTTAAAGATCCCTCATACTTAGTTTGATTAGTATTTTCCAAAAAGAGTGTTGGAAAATGTCTTTTATCTAAAACATTTTCAGTAATTGACATATTAATTATTGCTCTGCCAATAACATTTTCTAGTTCTCTAACATTTCCAGGCCAATCATATGACTTTAAATATGAAATAGCATTATCAGTAATTTTTGTAATATTTCTTCTATACTGATTGCTTATCTTCTTAACAAAGTGATTTGCAAGTTCATCTATATCTTCTTTTCTCTCCCGAAGCGGTGGAATAAATATTGGAAAGACATTTAGTCTATAGTAAAGCTCCGATAAAAATTCCCTTCTTTTAAGCATTTGTTCTAAATCCATATTTGTAGATGCAATTATTCTTACATTTACCTTTTTTATTCTATTTGAACCAACTGGAATGAATTCACCGTTTTCAATAAACCTAACAATTTTTGCCTGTAACGAAAGAGGCATCTTACCAATTTCATCTAAAAATAATGTACCACCATCTGCTTCTTCGATAAGTCCGACCTTTTCTCCTTTTGTGCCCATAAAGGCATCTTCTACATATCCAAATAATTCAACTTCAAGCATATTTTCAGGAATCGCCGCACAATTAACCGTAACAAATGGCTTATCAGATCTATTACTTGCATTATGAATCGCATGTGCAAATAACTCTTTTCCTGTACCACTTTCACCCCTAAGTAATACCGTTGCAGGGGTCTTAGCAACTTTTTTAGCTTGCTCTTTTGCTATTAACATTTTTTCACTTTGACCAATAATATCATCAAAAGTATATTTTGCCTTTATATGTCTTATATACCTTTTTACAGCTTCAAGCTCTTTAGTCAAATTTAAAATCTCAGAAACATCATGAACAACAGCAACACTCCCACGAAATTCACCTTTAACAAAAAGTGGTAAAGCATTTACTATAACCTCTCTTTTTGACGGGTAAACCTTTAACCTTGCATTATAAATTGGCTTTTTAGTTTTAGAAATCAGCATATGAATACTTTCACCTTCAGCAATATCTACTGTTGCAGGTTTTCCTATAACATCTTCAGGTTTTAATCCCGTAATTTTGGTGTAAGCTTTATTTACTAAGACTACATTTCCATTTTCATCAGCAACTGATATAGCATCATATGTAGAATCAATTATTGCCTTCAGCCTTGCCTCAATTTGATGAAGATTGGTAATTTCCTCTGCAAGTTTTCGCATGCTAGTTATATCTCTAAATACTGCAACAGCACCAACAACATTATCATTTTCATCTTTTAAAGGCATTCTAGAAGTAATAATTATGTTATCTCCAACATTTTGTACCTCATCAACCTCTGGAATACCTGTTCTTACAACTATATGGAGTCTTGTATTTGGAATAACTTCAACCACATGTTTTCCTAAAAAACCATCTTTCAAATTTAAAAGACGCACGGCCATCTTGTTTATATACAAGATCCGTGCGTCACTATCAACTATTATTACACCTTCAATAATAGATTCTAACACAGTTCTATAAAACTTCATTAGTTCCATAATTATTCACCAATAACCTTCACAACTACTCTTTTTCTTCTCTGTCCATCATATTCGGCGTAAAAGATCTGCTCCCAAGGCCCAAGATCAAGTTTCCCGTTTGTAACAGGTAGCACCACTTGATGGTGTGTCAAAATCCTTTTTAAATGTGCATCTCCATTGTCTTCGCCAGTCCAATGATGGTTATAATCTCCAACTGGTGCAAGTTTTTCAAGCCACTCCCATATATCTTTGTGTAAACCCGATTCATCATCATTTACAATTATACCAGCAGTTATATGCATTGCCGATACAAGACAAAGTCCCTCTTTTATACCGCTTTTTTTTACAATCTCCTCAATAGTATCTGTAATCCTTATGAGTTCTTTCCTTTTTTTAGTATTAAACCAGAGATATTCAGTGTAACTCTTCATTTAAGTCCCCACCTTTCCATTGATATTTCTAAAATTTTCAAAATTAAATCATCATATTCATATCCTGCAGCTTTCGCCATTTTTGTTATGTCTGAATATACTGGAACAAGCTGAGGAGCTGAATTAACTTCCAAGAAGTATATCTCATCATCCCTAATTCTAACATCCATTCTTGCATAATCTCTAAGATTTAATACTCTAAAAAGTTTTTTAGCATAAAATTCAAGTTTTTCTTTTACATTATTTGAAATTCTTGCAGGGCATATATAATTAGTCATCTCACCATAATTATGCTTTACATTGTATGAATAAAATCTTTCAAGTCCTTCTGGCAGCGTCGAAAAATCTATCTCCAAAATTGGCAAAACTTCTAAACTATCTCCATTTCCTATTATACCAACACTTAACTCTGTACCATCAATAAATTCTTCTACAAGTGCTGGTTGTTTAAACTCTTCATGTATATACTTTACCATTTTTTGTAGAGCTTTTAAATTATCAACTACGCTATCTTTTGAAATACCACGTGCACTTCCTTCACGTGGTGGCTTTACTATAAAGGTGCCATTATCTATTTTTTCTGGAATTTGTCCTAGATCATATACATAAAATCTTGGTGTTGGAATGTTATAATGTTGCATAATTATCTTAGTAGTTATTTTATCAAGGCACAATGAATGTGAATATGCATTTGAAGAAGTGTATGGAATATTTAACAAATCTAGGAGAGCAGGAACATGAACTTGTATTGTTTCCTTTCCACCCTTATTTGAAAGGTTATACACAAAATCAAAACCTTTTATTTTATTGATAAAATTCTCATCAAATTGTACTACTTCACAATCATATTTTTTAGACACTGCATTTTTTACCGCCTCAACCATTCTTTTTTCTTCATCATTGATATTCTTATCACAAACAATTGCTATCTTCACATTCCCGCCTCCTTTCTTATAATTTCCAACCTCTTCTCTTCAGTAAGTATTTTACCATTTTCATCCACAGCATAACATGCACCATCTATAATTTGCGTTTCAAACCTTCCTTTTGCAACAGACATACCTTTTAATCCTGGAGCATCTAAAATCCCTAGCTTTACTGCATTATATATTACTTCAGGTTCTATCAAAGGATCATCAAATCCTTTTCCAATTTGCTTAATTGCATCAATTATCATCATAGCTTCATTCTTTAACACTTCCACTCTATTTCTAATCGATTTGTCTTCCAGAAAATCGGGAAGGCCATTCATCGCATTCCTCATTGCCTGTTTTACCATTTTTACACTTTCTATGATTTCTTTACTAGTAGCACGCCTTATTGCTTCTGAATAAGAAACCACATGAATTATGTCAGGCTTTAAATACATTCCATAAAACATGGTACTTACAAGCTGCCCCATTGCAGAATGTTCATCAGCAGGGAATGATAAAAGTCCAGTTCTTATCATAGTATACGAAGTAAAGGTTTCGTCCTCCAAAGTTTCAATCAATTGCTTTTTTGCAATCTGCTTTGCAAGATCAAATTTTGGTGAAAGACCTGGTGGTGTACTCAACATGTATTGCGCAACATAATGTCTTACTCCTAACTTTTTAGCATTGTATGCTGCAAGATAAAACGTTGCAACTTCTATTGCATCATGTGCATACCTCAATGACCATTGGTGAGCTTCATTTATTTCTACTGGAACATTATTTTCAGCATTCCATTTTATTGCTTCTTGATTTTCCTTTATTGCTTCAAGCAATGGTCTATCAGATCTTCTATCAAGATCGGAATACCATGTTAAAGGTATAGCTGCCCATGCGTTATTAATCGTTTCTTTAAGTAATTTGGAAAATTCAACCAAATTTCTTGTTCCAGAATAACATCTCATTAGTGGATAATTGCCTGTTCTTGAAGCATTATAGAGTCTAATAAAATCTTCTTTCGTCCTAATTGGTGCCCCACCTGCACCGTCTTGTTTTCTATCCATCTTTTCAGGTTCAAAAAAATACTGCTGACAATTTTGGTCAGGTGCAAGTGAAATAATATCAAGTAGGCCAGATTCAGCAAGAATTCTTATATGCTTTTCCGTTTCCTCTAGACTTGCAAGCCCTATATGATGCCTAATAAGAGGATAAGGCCTTTTGTAAATTATTCTCTCAGGTAAAAACTGTGGAGGTATTTCTTTTTTTTCCTTATCCTTTTTTGCGTTCCTGAGCCATAAAATAACTTCGTCAATGTCTTGTGAACCATCAAAAATTTTAGAAATAAACTCAAATTTTCTTGCAACAGCTGCCGTTTCAACTGTTCCACCAAATATGTAAACCTTATCAAGTAAATTCTTTTCTTTTATCATTTTATAAAACTCATTTAAAAGCTTTTCAAGTGCTTTGGGATCAAGTCTGTATGAAATAGCAACTATATCTGGATCACTCTCTACAATTGCACCAACAAATTTTTCTAAAGGAACTGCCCCACCAAGGTAAATTGATTTATAGCCCTCTTTTTCTGCAAGCTTTAAAAAATTCAAGACACCAGCAACATGTACACAGCTACCTATCGAACCACCTAAAATCTTCTTCACCATTTCACACCCCCTTGTATATCAGATTCTTTATCTCATCAAGGCTTAATTTACTAATTCCTAAACGTTCCAAGGTCCTACCTTCTCTATAAAAATCACGCCCCATCATTATTGAAGACAGGTAAATAATAGAATCTATCGCGGGAGTATTTATACCTAATTTTTTTGCCATTTCAGATATTGGAACAAGGCTCATAGGCACATCTTCAAATATATATCTATTTTGAAGACTCGGCGGTGCGATAATTCCTTGGTAGCCAGCATTGTTATGTATAGCTTCATACAAGTTGTTACCTAAAACATCGTATGCATAATTTAACCAATCTTTTGCCGTCATTGGCTCAATTCCAAGTGTTCTTGCAACAGAACATCTTTCTGCATCTATCTTTTCTAGAACTCTTGCAACTGAAGGAGTAATACCTTCAAGATAAAATTCAAACTTTCCAAACGTGCTTTCAACACGTCCGGAGTTAAGAATAAGAGTTGCTGGATGAAAAACCGCACCAATGTTATTAAAACTAGTATAAATTATAGAATCCACTACCTGAAACTCGGGGACTATATCTTCAATAACCTTTTTCAATTTTTCATTTTTTGTCGATGGAATTGCAGAAATTGGAACAGCATTTTTAACCCTAAATATGTGAGAAACTCCAGGATTGGAAGTTCTAGAGGCAAAAAGAAAGGTCTGAGTCTCTGCTATTATAACATCCTTATCTACCCGATTCTTTCTAAATATGTTATAAAACTCAAGTGCACCAAACGTTCTACCTGGATTTAAAATAAAAATTTGACCATCTTTTACGTATTTTGAAACTTTTTCCGCAATATCTGCATGTGCAAAAGCTGGAACAACGATCATTACTAATTCTGCATCTTTTAAGGCTTCTTCCAAGTTATTTGTAACATTCTTTATTTTTACGCTACCAGTAATTTCTCCTTCCAATTTAATAACTCTAGATTTTATAAAGGATGAAATTCTTTTTAAGCTTCTGTTATATAAAGTAACAGCAAATCCCCTCATAGCTAAAAAACCAGCAAGAGCAAGTCCTCCGTTTCCTGCTCCAATAACTGTAATGTTCATTTTTATCCCCCCTAAATATAAATTTGTTTTAACAATTAATACATCAATTCGGGATCTACAGCTGTTTTTGGAAAACCTTTTTTCAGGAATGATTCTATATTTTCAAATAGTTCATCTATTCTTCCTTGCTGACCCTCTATTGTAAACCCTCCAACGTGTGGAGAAAGAACTACATTTTTGAACTTATGGATTGGAAAATTAAAAGGTAAGATAACTTGTTCATCTTTTGAAGGATACTTATACCAGACATCCGATGCAAAACCTCTTAATATGTTCTCATTAAGCGCCTTAAAAAGTGAGTATTCATCTATCAATTCTCCTCTTCCAACATTTATTAAAAACTTTCCTCTCATTTTTTCAAACATCTTTTCATCGATAATTTTGTAAGTCTTTTCAGTTAAAGGTAGTGCAAGATATATTACCTGTGCATCTGATATTGCTTCTTCTATTGAAGTTACAATCCTATCAAATCCTGCTATTTGTTCTTTGCTTCTTTTAAAACCTGTTATATGACAATCAAAACCTTTTAAAAGCTTTGCAAGATGTCTTCCAATAACCCCAGTCCCAAGTATCGCTACATTTTTTCTTTGAAGTGAGTACCAATAATCTTCTTCCTTAAATCCTACGGCAAAGCCATGCCATATTCCCTTTTCAAGGTCGTTGTGAAATTCTACTATTCTTCCAAGAAGAGCAAGGGATAAAGATAGCGCACGTTCAGCTACCATCTTTCCGTTACCGTGCGAATTTGAAACAATTATATTCCTTTCTTTTATCTTTTTCCATGGAAGTTTATCTGCACCAGTCCAAGGAATAAAAATAGCTTTTAATTTTTTTGCTTTATCTACTTGTTCTTCAGTCAAATATCCAGTAACTATTATTTCCACATCTTCTAAGACGTAATCTATATCTTTTGGAGTATACCATTCAATCTCATTAAACTCTTCCATCTTTTTTCTAAAATAATCAGTTATCTTTGTTAAAACAAGAGCCTTCATCACATTATCACCCCTTGAGTATAAATCCTATATCATTTAAATTTGTTCCAGTTGGCCCCGTTATTAAGAGATCTCCAGAAAGTTTTAAGGCATTATAGGTATCGTTATTTAAAAGAAATTCATTTGGATCATTCGAAAATTTTCTCACCTTTGAGATAGTTTTTCCATCAACAATTGCCCCTGCAGCATCCGTTGGACCATCTGTTCCATCTGTTCCAACACTTGCAATAACCACATCTTTCATATTTTCTATTTCAAGTGCTGCTGAATAACAGAGTTCTTGATTTCTTCCACCTTTTCCGCTTCCTTTTACCTTTACAACAGTTTCTCCACCAAAAATAATACAATATGGTGTTTTTAATTTACTACTTTTTGCTATACTTGCAATAAATTTTCCAGCTTCTTTTGCCTCACAATCAAGTCTTGTAGTTAAAACAAGTGTGTTTAAATTATACTTTCTTGCATGTTTTTCTAGAATATCACATGCTATATCAATACTCCCTATTATGTAATGCTCTACATCAATCTGCTTGTTGATTTTTACATCTTTTTTTAAAACATTAATTATATTTTCATTAAAATCTAAATTGTACTTTTTAATTATTTTGTAAGCATCTTCAAAGGTACTACATGCTTCATATGTTGGACCTGATGCAATGTACCTTAAATCATTTTCAAGTACATCTGATAAAACCAATGTAATTACCTTTGATTTAACAAAATTTAAAAACCTTCCACCTTTTACTTTTGAAAGTCTTGAGCGAATAGTATTAATCTCCTTAATATTTGCACCACTTTTTAAGAGCTGCGTCGTTACATTTTTTAAATCTTCCAATGAAAGTCCATCTTGCAATAGCTCAAAAGTAGATGAACCTCCTCCAGATATTAAAAACAATAGGATATCATCTCTTGATAATTTTGAAAATTTTTCAACGGCAAATTTTGTAGCAGAAAGTGAGTTTTCGTCTGGGATAGGGTGCCCTGCTTCAAATATATCAAAATTTTCAATATTTCCAAAATTATATCCATATTTTGTTATAACTATTCCATATTCTATATCCAATACATCACTTGCAGCCTTTGCCATCTTCCATGCTGCTTTTCCAATTGAAAGAACATATACTTTCTTATCAACCCTTAGTTCTTTTAACTTTTCTTTTACTAGCTTTTCAGGTTGGATATCTTCTAAAGTATCAAAAAGTAGCTTTTTTGCTAAAGTTTTAAGTTCCATATAAATCATCTACCATGCTTACATTCCTTAATGAATTTCTCTTTTTTCCAATTTGATAAAGCCTTTTTACTAGTTTAACCTTTTCAGGGTCTTCATCATCCAAACTTTTGTTATTTAGTAGCTTATCTAATATCCTATCAAGAGTAGAATAATCAAGCCCAAATATTTCTTCATCGCTAAGTCCTGGAATTAAATCTGGTGAAGCTGGTTTCATAATTATTTTTTCAGGGACATTCAATTCTTTTGCAAGCTCGTATACCTGAGTTTTATAAAGATGCAAAATTGGCTCAATATCTGTTGAATCATCTCCCCACTTTACATACAACCCTGTTAAAAATTCTGTTTTATTAGTAGTTCCAACAACAGCGTAATTTCTTCTCTCAGCCTCTTTGTATAGATAAACCATTCTCACCCTATGTTTTGCCCTATAGTAGCTTATACCTTTTAAAAACTCTTCATCATCGATTCCTTCTATATCAAACTCAAAAGGATCGCCTTTTTCTTTATACTTTTGCCATCTTCTCTTTGCAAAATTTTCCTTTACCTTCCATGGCACAAAAAATGCTGGTGGGTAATATTTATAAATGCCAAGTGCTCGAAGAATCTTTGTAATATTCTTTATTTCATATTCAACTCCAAAGTATTTACAAACAAAAACAGCATCTTTAACTGAATCTTTAGGACTATCTCTTTCAGGCAAAATAAAGCACTTTATCTTATCCCTATCAAATGCTTTTACAAGAAGTGCTAAAACTACTGCTGAATCAAGTCCTCCACTAACTCCAAGAACTACTCCTCTAAAATTATATTGTGCAACTGTCTCTCTTAAAAAATTAACAATCTTTTCACTCTTCTTCGTCAACATCCTTTCCCCTCAATTTCGCAATTTCCTTTAATAACTTTTTCTCAGAGCGAGATACTCTTTTTGGAATCTCTACTTTGATCTTTAAAATTAAATCTCCCCTTCTTCCCGTTCTCATATCTGGTACGCCTTCTCCGTATACATAAATGTTTTCTCCATCTTGAACTCCAGATGGTATCTTAACTTCTTTAACTCTACCATCTGGCATCTTAATTTTTACTTTGGTTCCAAGTATCGCTTCAACATAATCTATTTTTATCTCCTTTATTAAATCATTTCCACGTCTTTCAAAATCAATATGTCCTGTAATTCTTACATTTACATATAAATCGCCATATCCACCACCGTTATACCCTGCATTACCTTTACCTTGAACTCTAATAACGGTTCCGTTGTCAACTCCAGCTGGAATTTTTACTTCCACTCTATGTCTTTTTCTTATTCTTCCACTGCCACCACATACATGACATGTCTCTCCAGGGATCTTTCCTGTGCCACCACATTGATTACATGTGTATTGATTTACAATAACTCCAAGAAACGTTCTTCTTTCTTCTCTAACTACCCCTGTTCCATGACATTTCGGACAGCTTACCCATCCACTTCCTGGCTCTACCCCTTCACCATTACAATGACTACATACCTCATACCTATCGTATTCAATTGGGATAGTTGTTCCTGTAAATACCTGCTCAAAAGGCACATCAACGGTTATATTTATATCTTCTCCGCGTTTTGCTCTTCTTTGTTTTTGTCTTGAAGATGTTCTTTGATCACCAAAGAATATGTTAAATATATCGTTATTAATAAAATCACCAAAGTCTTTGAATATATCTTCAAAACCACCAAAACCACCAAAGCCACCAAAACCGCCTCCACTACCAGCGTTTGGTGGAACATCACCTACATATCCGAACCTATCGTACATTGCTCTTTTTTCAGGATCAGAAAGAACCTCGTATGCTTCTTGTATTTCTTTAAATTTTTCTTCCGCTTCTTTTCTATTTTGATGATTTCTATCTGGATGCCATTTTTTTATTAATTGTTTATATGCCTGCCTTATTTCTTCTTGAGACGCATTTCTTGAAACACCAAGAATCTCATAATAGTCTTTTTTGGCCATATATTTCACCTCCTAGGCTTAATCGAGACCTTTACCTTCACAGGTTTTAGAACTCGTCCATTAAATTTGTAACCATCTTCCACAATTTCAACAATTGAATATTCTTCATTTTCTTCATCCTCAACTCTTTCTACAGCCTCATGCTCAAACGGGTCGAATTTATCTCCAACTTTAATTTCCTGCAAACCAAGTCCTTCTAGTATTTTAAATAAGTTTTTGTATATAATTTCCATTCCCTTGAAAAATTGTGTTTTTTTAGTCTCATCATCAACATTTTTAAATGCTCTTTTAAAATCATCAATTATAGGAACTAATTTTTCTACAATTCTACCAATTGTTGAAATAGAAATTTGTTCCTTTTCCCTTGCAACATCTTTTTTATAATTCTCAAATTGAGATTTTAAAATTCTAGCGTAATTTTCAAATTCTTTTAACTGATTTTCAAGTTCCTCAATCTTTTTTGATTGTTCATCAATTATTTTTTCTAAATCTTTTTCCTTTCCTTTTTCTTTCTTTTCTTTATTAGCATCCTCTTTAACATTTTCAACTTTTTCATTTTCAATCATTTTTTCTTTTTTCATTTCCTTTTTTTCCATATCTTCCACCTCCATTATTCAACATTTCTTGCAACAACAGTAAAGTATTCAGTTAATCTATTCACTACATATTCCACACTATCGAATACTCTGTTGTAATCACTAAATTTATCAAAAATAACAGCTATTTTTCCAACTTCTCTGTTAAATACAAAGTACGGCATTATCAAAATTGAATACTGCTCAAAATTTTTAATATTATGCTCTTTTCCAATGAATATGCCTTCTCCAAGTTCAAAAATCTTAGAATAATATTCTTCATTTGTTGAAAATCTAACAATCTCTTTTAATTTGTCTTCATCGAATCTTTTTGCATTAACAAGATTAAAAACACCTTCTGTAATATATTCTTCATACTTTTCAGAAGCTATCTTTTCTGAAAGTTCAATAAATTCTTTCAGCCTTCCTCCAACCCATGAAAATCTTTCAACAACCTCTCTCAGTTTAGCCCTAAATTCACTAAGCAAAATTCCATCAAGACTTTTGTTTAAAAATTCTTCTATTTCTTGAATATTGTAAATTTCTGAATGCTGAATTGGAAGAACTGATGTAAGTCCAAGTTCGGTAATTATATTAACAATGGAAAAGTTTTTAGTAACTGGTGTTAAAACAACTCTTCTAATTCTTAAATACATAGGATTAGGTTTTTCAATTATAACAAAAGCTTTAACGGTGGTTGCAAGTAGCTTTGCGGCACCTTGAATAATCTTATCCAAGTCACCTATTGGAAAATCTATACTAACGTCTATAGAACTTCCTGATTTCTTTGTTTCTTTTCTAAGTTTTAATATTTCATTTACGTAAAATCTTAAACCTTTATCTGTCGGGACTCTTCCCGCAGAAGTATGTGGCTGAAATACGTATCCAAGATAATCTAATTTTCTCATGTCATTCCTTACAGTTGCACCACTCCACTCAAGATTTGTAGATTCTAAAATTTTCTGAGAACTTACTGGGGTTCCAGATTTCACATATTCTCTTACAAGACAATATAATATCTGCTCTTGCCTTGTAGACAATTCTTTCATTTTCTCACCCCACTTATCAGCTATCTTATCACTCTTTATCCTTGTCTGATAATAGTATATCATAAAACGATTTTACAGTCAAATAAAATAAAGGCTCCAATATGGAGCCTTTATTTTAAAAAATATTACCTTTATTTAATTTACCGCTTTATCTTTTGTCTCTACTCCCAATACAAGAGTCATAACCGCTGCAAATATAGCAAACAAAGAAACAAATGAAAGAGCTGCTACTATAGATTTGTCAACGAAATAACCGGTAAAGTACGGCGCAATAATTCCTGCTATTCTTGCAGTTGCACCTGCAACACCATTTGCAGTTCCCCTAAATGAAGTTGGAAATAGCTCAGGAGTATATGCGTACACAAGTCCCCAAACTCCCAAAGTGAAGAATGAAAGGATCAATACTATAAACAGAAAGCTCAAATTGCCAGTTGCAAGTAGCAATAGGAAAGAAGATAAACCCATACCTATGAAATATGTTGCAAGAGTTTTTTTACGTCCCCACTTTTCGATCAAATAAGCAACTGAAAGATAACCTGGAAGTTGTGCGAGATATACAAAGAATGTATACCATTTTGCCTTTGTAATAGTTATCCCTAAACTTGCAATAAATATCTTTGGTGCCCATGAAAATAATGCATAATATACAAAACTAACCACAAACCAAGATATAATAACTAAAATCGTTTGTTTTATATGTTCTTTTCTAAAAAGTCCACTGAAAGTTACCTTTACTTTTTCTATCTCTTCAATATTTTCAGGTACTTTGTTAAAAATCTTTTTTAAACCTTCAACCCCTCTTTTTTCAAATATATATTTTGGAGTATCTTTTTTTCTAAAAAACGGAATTAAAGAAATAATTCCAATTGAAAAAATATAAAAATCCCATCTCCAGCCTAATTTTTCGCCCAAAGTAACGGCAAAAAGAGCTATTAAAATACTACCAACAGCCCAACTTGCCTCTAATATCACTAAATATCTTCCCCTAAGCCTAATAGATGTATACTCTGACAAATAAGTATTAACTGAAGGCAGCAAACCTCCATATCCAAAGCCAGAAAGCAGTCTAAAAACATATGCACTACCAAAAGATTTTGAAAAACCAAATAAAACAGTAAATATTACAGTAACAAACAAATAAAATATTACGCCAGTTTTTCTTCCAAAATAGTCAAGTATAATTCCAGAAAATAATGCACCTAATAACATACCAATAAAAACTGAGCTAATTAAACTACTTGCTTGTACTGTTGTTAAATTCCACTCAGAAATAAGATCAGGAACGACAAATGGCATTACCATTACACCTGCCGATCCGATTATCCAAAGAATCGAAGTTAAAATCAACAAATTTTTTTGTTCTTTCTTTGAGACAATTAAATCAACCACTTGATCTATCTTCATTTTTCCACCCCCAATAAATATTTACTTATTGCATCCAAAACATCATTCATTATTTTTTTGTTGGGTGCTTCAATAGTATGTATATGAACTCCTCCAGACAATTTTAATAGAGGAGTTGCATTAGAACTCTCCATCAGTGCCATAAATTTTGAAATATCATCCATAGTTTCTATATCAAGCCTTCCTTTTATTTCACCATATAGAGGATGCTCGACAATAACATCTATTACCTTCCCACCAGCTTTAACAATTTTTAACAGCTCATCATATATTTCATCTTCACTATGTTTTACGGCAATCATCTTTCTTACAACATCTCTCTTTTTTTCTAAAATGTATCCTTCTCTGGTTGAATAAATCTTATATCCTTTTGTCTTTAACACAGATATATCTTGAACGATAACTTGTCTACTTACTTTTAAAACTTCTGCCAAATCTCTTCCTTTAACTGGCTTATTTGAATTTTCTAAAATACTTAATATTTTTTTTAATCTTTCTTTCATATTATCACCTCAATACAAGTTTACACAAATTTACAGCAGATGTCAATTGATTTGTATAAAGCATACATAAATATCAAAACTTTTAAAAAACAACTAATTATTTTTTTACATGTCAAGAGTGCATCTACTTCCATTTTTTTAACCGATACGCCAAAAATAATATATAAATCTTGCTTTTATAATGTTTTCCCTTTATTTTCTTTTGACTTTCATAAACTATATTTTATTTTTTATCCGCTGCCAATTCTTGATCATAAAAGCAATTTTTTACCCAATTTCAAACTATCTTGGCTGGACTACTAAATAACATTAGAAAAATTATATTAATAAAATAACAATTTATTATTAACAATTAAAAATCACAAAAATATTTTAAGATAAAACGTCATGTTAACACTTTTGTAACCAATTTTGAAAAAAACTCTTTTTTACTAGTTTCCTGTTTTTATATTTGTAACTTTTATGTTAACAAATTAAAATTAGACAAATTTTTAGGAGATGTTTCCGAAGATAAAATTAAATGAAAGCTTATAAATACTACATTTAACTTACTGTTTACTTCCGCTCAAAGGTTTTGTTACTTTTTCTTGTTATATTTATTTATGAGGATAGTATAGGGTTTAGAATCTACCTATGAGGAATGAAAACCTAACCTTTTTCTCTCGACCCTTTCTGATTAGTTTCATTTGTAGTTTAGAATCTACCTATGAGGAATGAAAACCTCAATATCCAGATCACTGTCGTAATAGTCAAAAATTAGTTTAGAATCTACCTATGAGGAATGAAAACGGGTCTGCTTGGTCTAAAAGTGCAAACCACAACTTTGTTGCATGTTTAGAATCTACCTATGAGGAATGAAAACTGATCTCGTTCGCAATATCACAATATACTTTTTGCGAAGTTTAGAATCTACCTATGAGGAATGAAAACTATATTACCATTTTTTATACATTCATAGGTTAAGTTAAGTTTAGAATCTACCTATGAGGAATGAAAACGGATTAAACGTGACAGAGACTCTCATCCAGCCCGGTTTAGAATCTACCTATGAGGAATGAAAACGCAGTTAAAGCACCTGGATTTGGTGACAGAAGAAAAGCTAGTTTAGAATCTACCTATGAGGAATGAAAACTTTTGGTGTTAGACAGTCTGATGTTTTTTTCAAAAGCCATAATTTTGTTTAGAATCTACCTATGAGGAATGAAAACAAAAATTACCGCTTGCATAAATATCACCCTCCTATTGTTCAGTTTAGAATCTACCTATGAGGAATGAAAACTTAAAATTGCAAGGTACAACATCATCTATTTTGATAACACGTTTAGAATCTACCTATGAGGAATGAAAACCATTCATTATCAGAATCTGAGTTGTAATCCTTTATAAATCGTTTAGAATCTACCTATGAGGAATGAAAACATTTAAAAACTTCATATAGTCGATTTTGTGGTTATATAAATTCAGTTTAGAATCTACCTATGAGGAATGAAAACTAAAATTCCTACCATTGAACCGATAGCGAAACCGATTAAAAACGGTTTAGAATCTACCTATGAGGAATGAAAACCTGTTCAAAAGTCCCCCAAAGTTCGTCACCGTCTAAAAAAAAGTTTAGAATCTACCTATGAGGAATGAAAACTATATTTTTTGTTGCATAAAACCATGGTGTTGGAAAAAGTTTAGAATCTACCTATGAGGAATGAAAACTCCCACTATCGGGCCTTACTCAGGGATGGAGCTATTCACGTTTAGAATCTACCTATGAGGAATGAAAACCTGACTTTCTTATTATTATTTCGCCAACAGTAAGTGCAATAAGTTTAGAATCTACCTATGAGGAATGAAAACTATTTTTCTTGATTACTGAACTCGCGTAAAACGAAATAATCGTTTAGAATCTACCTATGAGGAATGAAAACCATTACGTTAGGAGGTGTTGTATGCCCGCGGATATTATAGTTTAGAATCTACCTATGAGGAATGAAAACACAAATTCATATGTATCCATAATTACACCTTCACTTAGTTTAGAATCTACCTATGAGGAATGAAAACATGTTTCCGGCACTGGCTCTATGAGTCAACTAGGAAACGTTTAGAATCTACCTATGAGGAATGAAAACGGACTAGTTACTGCTCCTTGTGGCAAACGTCCTTTATATGGTTTAGAATCTACCTATGAGGAATGAAAACGATTCTAAAACATAGTCGCTTTTTGTTGAACCAAAGAAATCGTGTTTAGAATCTACCTATGAGGAATGAAAACGTACGAAACTGTCTCCAATTTGCAACGGGGATAATTGTTGTTTAGAATCTACCTATGAGGAATGAAATTGCATAATGATGTTTACCATAATAATCTTCATCAACATAAGCGTTTAGACTCTATCGTTGAGGTTATTATAGATAAAACATTTATTTTCTTCACTTTATGAAATTTTATAGCTTAATATTATCTAAACAAACAAAAAAAGGAGGGATAACCTCCTTTTATTTTGTTACTTATTATTTATAACTTATAAATTAAATTTAGTTTTTAATTTATCGATTCCTGCAGAAAATCTAATGCTGCTTTTACAAAATATTATTTTTTAAATATTCTCCTAGTTTATTACTGCTCCCTCGTTTTATTTTTTCTTTTAAAAACAGCCCTAGAAATTTGCCTTTTCACTTTCTACTTATACTACTTATATCTGACAACCTTTTTTTACTTTCCTACAACATTCTATGTTTTACTTTATACCATATTGAAAAACGAAGATTTCAATATTGAAAACAATAAATCACTTTTTAAATCTACCATAACCCATAGAAGTTTTTGCACCTATTCCATATATAGTTAGAAATTCTTCAAAATATTCTGATATTTTTTTATTTTTATTATCATCATTTTTTTCTGATACTATAACATATCTAAATACATATGTTCCTTCAAATACACTAATAAAATTAATTGGAACAGGTTGATAAACATCGTTTGGCACATTTTCGCTCAAATAGTACTCCTTAAAATGTGGATTTAAAATATCAATTCCTAATTTGTATTTTTCTGGGACAGCATCGAAAAAGAAAATTTCAGAAGAATTCTCATTATTTCCAAAAAAAATAAGATCGTTTTCATCAATTTCATCTAAAAATGCTTTAAATGACCCTTTAATAGATTGTCCTGGAATAACAGGCAAGCCATAATTTCTATTTAAATAAATTCCAACTTCGTAAGCTGAAGGAATACCTGAACCAATTAACAAGGGAGAACTCAACTCAAAACTTTTTTCATATATTTGATACCCTGAAGTTTGAAGCTGCTTTAAAGCTTTCGAAAATACATCATTTAAAATTTTTGAATTTTCATAAATATATCTATTATTATTGAAAAATACTTTAAGTATATTTTTTAAATCTTTTAATTTATCCTCATTTTTCTTTTTAGATAAATTTTTATGTAAATTATAATAAACATACTTATCATAAAACAAACTAAATGATTTAATATTTTTATTACCCAAATCTTCTTTATAACCCACCTTCATATTATCACTCCCACAAATTAATCAATATCAATGTAGATATCAACATATCTCCTATGCCATTTTATAAATTCTATAAATTGTTCCGAAAATTGTTTATAAGCTTTTTTGAAAGATTCACTTTCTAAAAATTCTAATACTTCTTGTTTAATATCTTTAATATCTTTATTGTTTACTACATAACTATCCTTAAAATATTCTTTTAAAAATTTTTGAATATCTTTTAGTACATAATAGTAATTATTTTTATCTTTTGTTTTAGAAATAATAAAAACTATTGAAGCGTATAACCCATTCTGCAAAACTAACGCACCTAAACTTTTCACTAAACTTTTATAACTTTTTTTTAATTCATTATTACTTTCCATTTCCTTTAAATTTTCTTTTATTTTATTTTGAGAAAAGTTCTTTATTTCAATTTTATTTCTCATTTTTATCTTCCCCCTTAAAAGGTAAAAATGAAATATAAACGATCCCCTTCCCTATTGAAGCATTACCACCTATATTTAAAAATTTTGAATTTAATTCATCAATTTTTTTTAATAAATAATCTGCGTCATTAACTAGTAATTTTGAAATAAAAAACAACACAGAATCTTGTGGAATATATTCCTCATACCATAATGCTCCTTTATCAACTGTTCGTTTTTGAGGGTTAATTCTTATTCTTGCAATAACTTCTGTACTATTAGTAACAAAATATGAAAAATCTTCATCACTTAAAATAACTAAATTACTAGAAAATCTCTCAAAAAGTCTTTCATCAGGAAAAATATTTCTTAAATGATTTACAAAACTCATTAAATCTTCAGAATACTCAATGTCTTGCTCAAATTCTTCCAAGCAAATTTTAGAATCATTGATTGTTGACAATGCTTTATAATCCTCTTTATAACTTATATTTATTTTCTCAATTAGTTTTTTAAATTCTTCTAGTCCAACAACGTCAAATGCTATTTTTAATCTAGATAAAATTAACGGACAAGTTATCCATACAATTCCTCTATCGATACTTCTAACGGGATAAAAAGCTAATTTCCCCTCTGAAAAACTTACCTTACCAGCTTCGGATGCTTCGTTGTCTTGAAATTCCGTTCCAAAAATTTGTGTAATGTCATTATAATTTATATTTATTAACCTGCTTATCTCATTTCTAATTGCCCCCTTAACACCATTTATTACAGGAAATCTTGTATGAATCTCTCTTTGAATTGGTTGATCAACTATTCCAACATCAAAACCTTTCCCAGCATGTATCTGTGTAACAGCATAAAAAAATCCTATTCTTCCTACTTCATGATTCATAATATTACCTCCCCTATTCACAATTTTCTAATACTATAAACTTTCCATAATTATATTCATTAAATTCCTCAGTTAATTCTAAATTTTCTAAATACTTTTCTTCAGTAAAAAAAACTGAGCCTGGTGGAACAATTCTAAACATTTTACCTGGCTTGTTTTTCTTTAAATCCCATCCAGAATAAACCTCAGGCTTGTAATTGCAAACAGCAACAATTTTTTGCCTGATATATTCGCTCGTTGGAAGAAATCCATTTTTAAAAACGGCAGGAGTTAAAAGCATCAATCCTTTAATCTTACTACTGCTTTCTTTAGAAAACAAATCAGTTTCAATTTCGAAAATTTCTAATCTTGCCAATTTACCTTTACTTCCAATATTTACTGTGTTAATTTTATTTTCATTTAAAAACTGCTCAGTCTTTTCATCAATAAAAACCCCAAATCCTGCCCCATCTCTAAAACGGTAGGTTGATAATAAATAAAATGCCCCATGCTCCTTATCTACCATTCTTTTTTTATTATCTAGTGCTATACCAACTTTTCTTTCTATACTAAAAGGTAAATTTTTGTTGTATTTGTGTAAGTTTAAATATAATTTTTTGTCTGAAGACTTTTTAAAAGTTTCAAGATCACTTATCGAAATAAAAGTTATTCCTTCTTCTGAAAGATTATCTATATTACTATATTTTATATATCTCAAATTCTTGTCATCAACAGCAAAAGAGTCTTGACATGGAAATCCTTTATAATACTCATACTCATATTCGCATGAATTTTCATTTTTACAAATTTTTCTGAGTTTTAAATTAGCCGGCTTTCTAAAATATATTTCATTTCTTTCCGAAACAATAAATGGCCCGATTAAATTTATTAATTTTTCTTCAATCATTTTTTCTATTTCTTTTATAGCATTTTTAGTTCCCCTTTTTCTAAAGTAAGCTGAAAATATTGCACCGTAAAAAGTTTTAATATTTGGAAAAATTGTATTTTCAAAAGTTGAAAAATTTTTTGACTTTCTGAAAGAAACCCAATCTATAGGTATAAATTTAAGAACCTTTACTTTACTCATATTTATCAACCTTCCTTTTTATGTATTCGTACTCTAATAATAGATCAATAAATTTTTCAAGGTTGTTGTTTTCAAAATTTTTACTATTTTCTTCCAAGATTTGAACATATTTTTCTAGTACTTCTATAACTTTTTCTATTCCTTTGATCTTTTTTATTCGTTTTAACACATAAGGAATTACCTGTTCTATAAATTCTTTTTTACTAATTTCCAACTTTTCATATTCAACTTTTAACCTTCGAAAGAATGAATTATATGACTTTTCTTTTTTTGTTTCGTTTTTTTCAAATAATGAGTATACAAATTCTACCTCATCTAAAATATCAAAAACTTCTTTTGATTTACTTAAATACTCCCACTCAAACACTAAATTAGTTATTTTTCCACTTCTTCTAATTGTTCTTAGAGAAAATCTGTTTCTTCCTTCATTTTTTGCTTCTTTTTCTGCTTTTCTTACCTCGTCAAGAACAAGCGACAAATTTAACTTCGGATTACAAACAACAATACCTGCTGACATTGTAGCTTTTTCTCCCATCATATTAAATAAAGGTAAATCATCTTTATAACAAAAACCATTCCTAAATTCATATATATCTCTCTTTCCATCATTTTTATTAACCTCCACTCTTACATTTCCTATTCCAGAATAAACTTTTCTTATCTTATTTGCAGCTTCTAGAACTCTATTAGCGGGAAATATCGCAAGCACATCATCTCCACCCGCATAAATTAGTTCACCTTCAAATTCTCTAACAATATGAGGTACAAAGTAAGAAAATTTGTTTAAAGTCCTACTTATAGATTTTTGATAAGTTGGATTTATTAACTTATGTTTCTTTAAAAAATCTAAATAGTCACTTGATTGTTTTTCAAGAAATTCTTTTGCTTTTGGATGAACACTTTTTAAATTATCCTCTATTTTATCGCCAGTTATCCATTTGCCCATTTGATCTCCATCCATTAATAAAACACCTAACTTATATTCTTTCACTATACTTTCTTTGTTGTTTTCTTCCTCATCTTCAGAATCTTCATAGCTTATTGGTCTTGTATTTCTTATTCCTTCACCTGCTTCATCTAAACCTACATTTTTAAGATATCTATAAAACTCCCTTTTTATTACACTTAAAGCCGACAGATTTTCTTTTCTATCTCCCTTTTCATAAATAACTAAAGATTTTAATCCTCCTGATAAATCATCTCCTGGAGTTTCAAAATCTTCAATTAAGGCCTTAAAATTTCGTGTGTTTTTTCTCAAAAAACTTTTTGCTTGAAGTATTTTTGTATGATAATTGTACATATTTGCTTCAGATAAACTATATGTATTTTCTAATTTTGACAACTGTTCATAGTAATCTTCTAACTCATTTGAACCGATAAATTTTTCCCATTCTTTAAATATCCAATTTTCTTTATTAAGCTTCTCATCACCAAATATATAAAACATAACACTTTCAACTATAATGTCAGGAAAAATATTCACTTGTCTATTCCAGTATAATTCTGGATTATTTTCAATCTCTTTTGAAAATGTGTATTCTTTTAACTTTTTGTTTTTTATCAAATCAAAGATAAACTTAGAAATATTATCTATTTCCTTTTTTATAGCACTTTTAATTAAAATTTCTATATTTTCCTCACTATTTTTATCTATGTATTCTTCTTTATATGGAATAATAGCTGTAAAAACGTTTGGTAAAGAAGCAACTTCTGGCTGCATTAAAAATTTTTCCGAATTATTTTTAAAAAAGTCATCAATATTTTCAAGATATTTTTTTACTAAATAATTATTTCTCAAATCTGGAAATATAATACAATCAAATCCAAACTTTTCACCTATTACTTGAATCCCCTTAAATGTAAGATAAGAAAGAAGATAACTTCCTGACCGTAAATCTCTAATCTTTCTTCCAGCTGCAATAAATTCTTGTACTGGACCTATACTTACAGACAAAATTAAATATCCATTGCTTTCTTCATCTGCTGTTGCAAAAGCTGAAGAAATATCTAGGTGATCTATAATACTTTGATTTGTAAGCCTTGTATCTTCCAATATTAGATACGAATAATCCGAAATTTTAGGAATTTCCCACCAAAGCCTATACGCAAGTTTTTTATAATCTTCTATTTTGGCCAATTTAGATATAAAATTTTCTTCATCGATATTTTTAATTTTTTCCTTTACTTTATGGTATTCGCTCAAATCATTTCCAGAAAACGGATGAAAAAACTTTGATTCATCAAATTCAATCCTTATTTGCTCAGAATTTCTTTTAATCTTTGTTACTTCTTGAGGAAACAATATCCTAGTTGCAGCAGAAGCAATATAATCATATCTCGGATTATTATTTTGTTCCAAGCCGACTTTATTTAATAAAGTTTTAGCTAAGTTTTTATGTCCTCTAATATTTGCCATTTTATTCACTGGATCGTGTAAAAAAGCTTCAACCTTCTTTTTCCAATTAATTTCATTCATTTATATCACCTCAAAAACTAGATTATTTTATTTAATTCTTTATATTTTTCTATTGTATTTTTTAACTTATTGTAATCAAAATCTATATTCTTAGATTTACCTTCACTGCCATTTGTTTGTACTATTTTCTTTAATACAATTTTTGAATTTTTTAAATGTATTTTACTTAATAAAACAATTAAATAAACTTTATATTTCCCATTCCTCTCTCTCCACAATTTTATTGTTAGTAAAGATGATTTTCTATATTCATTTCCTTTATCATCTAAAGCATTTAATTTATAATTTGCTTTACCATAATAGAACAAAACAGGCAATCCAAGTAATGCATCATTAAAATCAACTTTCTTTTTGTCATTAAAATTTTGTATAGCATCTTTAAACGCAGAACCTCTTAACTTTTTTTTCAAATTTAAATATGAAAAATTATTTTTTTTAGAAAAATATATATTCCTAAGAGCATTTTCGTATGAATAAAATTCTTTTTTTAATTTATATACATAAAAAAATCCATCAACAAACGCTGGAAAATCAAAAGCCTCATTACTTATGCTACTACTATTATTCGTAATACTTTCCTTATTTTTCTCGTTTTCTTTTATAAAAATTTTATCCAAATATTTTATCTTTTCCTCTAAATTCTTTAATATTGTACCTATGTCCTCTAATTTAATATCTCTTTCTATGTTTCTTATAACGAATTGTCCAAATCCTTTCTTTACCTTCGCTCCAAATCCTCCAACCAATGAAATTAAGACAAATAAATCCTTGATAAACTCCTTAAATTTATAAAAATATTCATCTACTTTATTACAATCTTTTATTTTTCTTTTGAAAAATGATTTAAAAAATATAAAATTTACCAAAAACTCACTCCTAGAATCTAATAAACTTATTTCTTCATTGAATTTTATTTCATTTTTTTTAGTAAAAATAACACCATATAATGGATATCTCAAATCCATTAACTCAGATAATTTTATTTTCCTTTCTTTTTGCAAAATAACTGTTACATCAAAAAAAGACTTGTTATTATTAGAACCAAATATAATATCTTCCAATTCTTTGATCTTTTTATAATTATTTCCAAAAACTCTTGCAGCTGTTGCCCTAAAGTAATATCTCATTACTCCACGTACAGTTTGTGGCAAAAGAATCGAATCTTTATATTTTCCTCTGCGATTTATCAATGGAGAAATAAATTCAATATTAAATTTTAAAGTTTCCAAATTTTTCATAAAATCACTCTCCCTTTAAAATCCTAAATTAACTCCACACATCCAAATCCCATTGAATTTTTCATTCCTATTCCAGCGTCATAAGCAACCTTTAGTAACTCAAAATCTCCATATATATCAAATGCAGTAAGCCAACCAAAAATTACCGTATTCTTATAAACTACCTTTACTCTTTTTGGATTTTTACCTACATGTTTTATTTCAATATTATTTTTAGATATGCTTCCATAAAAAGCAGTGTATTTTTTTAAAATGTTTTCATATACGAGAGATAAAAATTTACTTGAATCCGGTTCATAAAAAATTGTTTCTTTTTTATTTTCATAATTAAACAAAGTTGAATAAACTACTACGGGAGATTTTGTTGAAACTCTAAGATAATTTGTAGAAGGAAGGGACTTTAAAACAGCAGCTTTAACATATATTTTTTCACCTAATACATTTATATATCCTTTCTTCAAAATATAATTTATAATATATTCGACCATAGCATCATCTAAAGACGATATAATAAGCCTTGCACCATTGAAAAAAGCTATTTTATTACCAAATATTTGAAATTTCCCAAGCAATCTTGAAAAAGTATATAATTTGAATTTTCTTTTTCCCAAAACATACCCTTCATCGTGTATAAATTTTCTATATCCGCTAGAATCTATCATGTTTATAATGATAGACTGTAATATATGATTATAATGAATTGGAAGCTCTAACTTTTCAAAATCTAAATCTAAATAAATTCTCATTAAACTCCCCCTATATTGCTTTTCCTAATTCACATATTTTTTCTTCATTTAACCTTATGCAAACCATTGAATTATACTTTTTCAAATAAAAAGTGTTTTTAGATAAACTACCATGAGCAACAAAGTTTCTTTCTTCTCTTGAGAAATTTTCTTTACTATTTTGTTTTTTTAATTCATCATTTTCAGGTTCTAGTTCTTTTTTTGTATTTTCATCAACCTTTTCTTCGCATTCTATACTTTCATTTTTCCTTGATTTGAGCATCTCTAAATCAAAAAGTATTTCTTCTCCTTCTTCTATATAATCAAACAAACTTTCAATCTCTTTAATCTCTTTTTCAAGAACCAATGAAATTTGATTTTTAAACTCATCAATTTTCCATATAAAATTTGACAATTTCTTTAGTTCATCATATGGTATTTCAGTACAGTATTTTGTTCCATAAATATTTTCAAAGTAAATCTTAAATATACTGCCAAGCACCAAATATTTTATACCTTCTGAAAATTCTAGCTTCCTAAGTACCATTTTTAAATTTTCATTACTATCTCTAATTTCAATAGCTGAATTATACACTTCTAATGATTTATCAACTACATATTTAAAATCAGCTCCATTCATTGCATATAAATATAAAAGTGGAAGACCGTAATAAATAGACTTTAAATATAATTCTAAATTTAAAAAAATATCATTCAAACCCATATTTTTTTCATTTCTTAATCTTTTTTCAAATTCTCCAATATAATTTTTCCCAACTTCTTTTCTTTCATTAACAGACAAACCTCTAAAAACATTAATAGTTTTTTTAGCAAAATCTTTTTTATAAGATATAGACTGTTCAAATACTTTTTCTTCAACAACATAAACATTAATTTTATTTTTTCCCTCTGCTGAAGTGTTAATTACAGGCTCTGCATTTGTAAGTTTAAAACGTACCTTTTTGAAATACGCCAATATTGGTAAAATATCCATTAACGTTCTATATAAAACATTAGATTGATAATTAATACCAAAACTAATATCCAATATCACTTCAATTTCTTCAGAATTAATTACTTCTGGTCTTGAAAAAATATTCAAAAGCTGAATTAACGTCATATAATATGTATCATTCATGTTTCCAACAAATCTAAATTCTTTATAACTTCCAACACCAGGAATAATATGTAAATTTAAATTTCCTTTATAATCTTTACTTTTAAAATAATCAGAATACTTATTTTCCAGACTAGTAATAATGTCTTCGTATTTAAAATCTTCTTTTAATAAATCATTTTTTTCTACCAAAGTATCTAGTAAAAAAAGCTCTGTAGTATCAACCCCAAAAGCTTTGTACATTAAATCTGGTAAAAACGGACTTACAAATGTGTTTTCGTTGTAATCAATAGAATATTCAACTTCTTTATAATTACTAATCTTTCCAAAGGTGGAAAAAAATAACTTCATAAAATTACCCCCTAATTTTTTCTATTTTAAATACCTCAATATAATCACCCGTATTTTTATCAAAGTGGAATATTGAACCCTTTGCAAAATCTCCAAATGAAAGCCCTACTCCAAAAGCTAATGGAACCGGACAACTCATAAAGAAAAAGACGTTTTCACAAGAATGTTTAAATTGTATGTTCTGAGTAACAGACATTATTTCTGAAACAATTTCACTCCAATCTTCTGCTGGTAAATTCCCTTTTCCAAAATTTGGTTCAATTAATACCAACTTTGAATCAATATTATTTTTGCTTAAAAAGTTTTTAACTGCATCATATGGATTGTGAGAAGCAAAATACAATATAAATGCACAATTTTTACCATTTTCATTTTCCACTGAATACTTTACAAATTTATAATCACTTACAATGTTTTTTACCTTTCTAACATTGTCAGTCAGATCAATAACAGGCTTATATTCAATTCCTGCTTTGTGATAAACAACTAACGGATTTTGAACACCTAAAGCTATACCTAAAGCCATAGAAAATGATGCAGGCCCCATTATTGCAATATGGGGAATACCTCTATTTGATATAATTTTGTAAAGCAAGCTATTTACTTCTTTTAAAACTTGTCCCCAATCATCATTCAAGCTATCTTTGACAAAAACTTTATTTACATCGTAAATTTTTTCAAAAATATCACTGTATTTTATTTCAAATTTTTCGTTAACTGCCTCTTTTAATTCTTCATATGAAGTTCTAATATATTCTTTATCTTTTGCCATTAACGAAATTAGTATTGGTATATGTATTTTTTTAGCTTCAAAAAATTCCTTAAGTTCAAATAAATTATCTACATCAAAAGCACTTATTAGTTTTAAATTATTTTCACTACAAATTTTCATCTTTAAATCTAAATATTCAATATTTCTCTTGATATTCCCTTTTTCATCAATTTCTCCAGTAAATGCTATATTTTTAGGAATTTTTTTACATAATGAACCAATAGCTACAGCAAGCTCAAAAGAATTACCCTTAAATTCACTGTCAAATATTACAATAAGTTTTTTACCAACAAGACATTCAATTTTCTCAAGTGAACTTTTCAAGTCTGGATTATTTGTAAAACTTTTTTTTGATTCAAAAATAATTGCTCTGGCAATTTTCCCGTTTCCAAGTTTGTTTACTATAGGAAAAAAAACTTCAACAAAATCGTTTTTGTAAATATCAAATATTATTTCTTCTTCTCCATTAAAAAATTTTTTTAATAGTTCTTGATTTAAATCAACGATCTTTTTTTCTTTAATTTTTTTTACTATCTCATAAAAAACAAGAAATTTATTATCAAAGTCTTCTGCTTTTATAAAAGACTCAATTGCTTCCTTTACTGTTATGTCGTCACACTCCAAGATTTTTAAAAAATCAGAAGAATTTGAACTCAATAGCTTTGAAAACATCAATCAATCACCTCAATAACTAAAAATTTTCTTAAATCTTCAACTGATACTTTTATTTTTTTTGACACAAAGGCATTTGGCAGTTCTCCTTCATAGATAACCTGATTCTTAAAAATCAACTTTCCTTTTTTACCAATAGCATTATCTTGCAAATAAACTTTTAGGGTATTGTCTTCAACAATACCAACAAAATTTTCCCCTCTTAAACTATTTGTCCCTGCAACTAACGCAAATTCACTAGCGTATGGAATATTTATTTCTATTATTTTGTCTTCTTCTTTGGTCTCATCAAAAATCTTCTCAAAGAAAATATCGTACAATAAAGATATTTGGTCGATCAATAGATCAAAATATTCTTTTCTTGGACCTGTATAGATTTGTTCTTCTAATTCTTCAACATTTTCAGCAATTTTGTTGATATCTTCTTTTACATTTATAATGACTTGACAATAATTTTTTGCAAAATTATCTTCAATATAAAAATTTACGTGTGTCACGTAAACATAATCAACTAAATGATTTATTTTTATTTTTAAAGCTTTTGAGCTACTTAAAAAAACATCTTGAGAAAGCAAAACGCATTCAGCTAAATCCCCATTTTTTTCAATAACAACTCCATACACTAAAATATCACCATAGATTACAAAAACATCTCCTGCCTCCAAGGCTTTTCCTTCAGGCACTATCTTTAGGGATTCAATATTTAATTTATATTTTCCAAATAAATTTTTATACAATTCAATTTCTTTCTTTAAAAAGCTCATAGTAACCTCCTACTTTTTATTTTTTTCTTCTCTACTATTATGACGAATCTTATCACAAATTTCTGACATATAGATTTTCAATGCTATTGCAAATTCTTTTTGATCTATTCCAAAATCTTCTACTAAATTCCTCAGTTTTTCTTTTAATCTTTGAACCATTTTATACTTTGCATCCTTTGATTTTTCACTATAGAATATTTCTTCATTGTAGAGAACCTTGTAAAAATAATAACAAAGTTGCATACTATCTAAAGCTTTTAACTCTTCAACAAAATACTCTGCAATAATTTCAGATTTTAAATCATCAAATTCAGCAATATTTATCACATCTATCTTTTCGTTCCCGTCATCATCTTCTTTATTCAAAGAAAGTTTAGATTTATAGCTCTTTACAATGTCGATAATATGATTTAAAATCATCCTTGAAATATAACTTTCAATGTTTTCAATATTGTTTATTATTGACGTTAAAATCTCTTTTTTATTTTTTATTTTTATAAATATTTCGTTTATAATTTCATTAACAGCCGAATCATAAGTACCATATATATCAATCAATGTATCTTTATAATTAGAATGAGTGCCAATCACTATATTTACAATTTTTTTTATTAAAAGATACAATTTATTTTCCTCTTCTTCTTCAACCTTATTATTCAAGTACTTTAATATAATCTCTTTCACCTTTATATCACCTCAATAAAATTTTTTATATTTTTTCTACATAAACCACATTTTACAAAACTTTCCTCAATAACTTTTCTTGGAAGCTTAAACACTAATTTTTTATGGTAATTGAATGCATATGATGATTTTAATACCAATTCAGCACATTCAAAATCTTCACTGATTACACAAAACTTATTTATATCTACTTTTATTCTTGAATAACTTTTAGTTGATAAAAACAAAATTTTTAAACTATTTTTTCCATTGTCCTCAACAATAGCTGGCCTTCTTTCTCTTTCTGTACTTCTTGATTTATACAATGTATCAAAACCCAAAATTTTTGAAATTTCTTTTAATCTATATACATAACCTATCAAAGATTTAAAATCCCCCAGTTCTTTCTGAAAAATTGCATCAATCAATTGTTTCAATTATTTTTCCTCCTTCCACCTCCATTTACATTTATTATAACATATTTTTGTTTTTAGATAAACTTATTATTAAATATACACTTATCCTTTCCATCAATAACTTTTCTAAAAACCTTATTTGAATTAAAAAAATAGACTACAACACTATCCTCTTCTTCATTAATTTTATTTTTAACTTCATAGAACAATTTTTTAATATTTGATTGAGATAAATACCCTTCAAAAGTTGAATTTTGCTGCCAAACAAGGTATTTTTTTAAAATTCTATGTATTTTGTTCACTCTTTTTTCATTTACATCATAAACAAGCAAAAGATACTTCAAATAAATCACCCCATCACAAATCCCTTAAATTTTTCAACTCCTTTTAAATGTCTGATCAATTTATAACATTCATGCCTTATTACTGTTTTAAAAGTTACATTTTGATTTTCATAAATTGTAACTTTCTTATTTAATCTCTCCTCAATTTCATTTATAAATTTTTTCTTTGCATCTTCATATAAAAATACCCCATTGTTGTTAAAATTAAAGTCTTCTTTTTTAATTTCTTTTTTATTCACTAATTTCAAAATTGCTTTATCCACAATTATTGGTTTAAAAATCTCTGCAATATCAAGTTGTAAAGAAAATTTACGCTTATTTGTTTCATGCAAAAAACTTATTCTTGGCTCTAAAGAAGTTTTATATATCTCGGCTAAAACTGTATTATAAAGTATTATATTTCCAAAGCTTATAAGTGCATTTATTTCATCTTTTGGAGGTCTTTTTAGTCTTTCGTCAAAATCAAATCCTTTACGCTTTACAATTTTCCCTAAAGCTTTATAATAAGCCTTTCTAATATTTCCTTCTATGGCCATTAAGGCTGGTATATTATTTTGCTTTTTCAAACTATCCTTAATCTTTACTATATAATTTAACTCTTCATTAGTAACTTCTTTATATCCATTCAGCACCCAAAGCATATTCAAAACTGCAGATTCTAATATTTCTTTTGCAATTTCAAGCCTTTTACTTAAATCATAATAATATTGAAACTGCAAAACTATCATCTCTCCAGTTTTATTGTTCTCTGGTGGATAAAAAGAACCAATAAAATCCCCATAATAACCATAAAAAAAGGTAGGTATACCTTCTTTCGCTAACAAACCCAAAAATTTTTTATTAAAACTTACCTCTGAAAAAATCATAATTGAAGAAATATTTTTTAATGGAACAAAAAATGGATTTGAATCTTTGCTTTTTGGAACAAAGTATAACGCGTGGTTTTTTCTTTTTAGTTCCCCATCAGTAAAAATATATAAGGTTTCCATTTTTTAAACCTCCATTAAATTATATTTGTTACATTAATTTTTTTGTTCCCATAAATTTTTCTATATGGTACAAACTCCGGTTCTAATATATACCAATAAATAGTGTCTTCATCTTCATCTATTATACTTAAAATTTGATTCCTTAACGTTTCAAAATTACTCTTAGTTATTTTACCTTCTAACACTGAATTTTGAACCCATTTTAAATACTTTCTTGCTACTTTTAAAACTTTTCCAACTCTCTTTTTATTTACATCGTAAATCATTATCAAATACAAAAAAATCACCTCTTAAAACTTTAAAAAGGCCTGGAAGACCCAGGCTTTAAGTCGATATAGAAATTGCTAAAAGTGCGATAAAAGAACCCCAACCGGCAAAAGACATACCAACTTTTATCTTTTTTATCTCATCTTTATACGTCCTTACATAAATATCTATCAAATAATCATCTTCGCTTTTAATAATACTTCTTAGTTTCACTAATCTTTCGGCAGGAACTTCAGGCTCAACTACGTAATTGTATATTGGAGCAATAATACCAAATACAAAACCACCTAAAAATGGCCAAAATTTATTAACATCTTCATTTGCATGAACTCTAGCTAAAGATTCCACTTGTGATGGTGTTGTTAAAAAGTTTTGCTCACCAAAAGAGATTATAATAAAAATACTTATTAAAAGAACTATAAAAAATTTTCTCACAAAAATCCCTCCTTTAAAATTTGCTTTACACTTATAATACGATTTAAACCTTTAAAATCTGACATAAAAAATTGGAGCAATTAATTGCTCCAATTTAAAAAATATAATTTATCCATATCAATTTGTTAAATCATGATTTATTAATAATCTTCTTATATTTTTTCAAATAAGTTCTAAATATAAAATTATATTTTTTAAATAAATAATACAGTTTTCATTCCTCATAGGTAGATTCTAAACATATCAAATTCGCCAAGCCGCTGTTCCCAAATATTCCGTTTTCATTCCTCATAGGTAGATTCTAAACATGATGACTATTAGTGCATACCTGATTATATTGGCGTCTATCTACGTTTTCATTCCTCATAGGTAGATTCTAAACGAAACATTAGGTAATCGACAAGATGAACTGTTTATGGAAGTTTTCATTCCTCATAGGTAGATTCTAAACTACAAAGTTAGAATTTGACAAAAAAGGAATAAAAGAATTTGAAGTTTTCATTCCTCATAGGTAGAT
>NZ_JAIHAP010000097.1:0-5724 GCF_020054775.1 Thermosipho sp. (in: thermotogales)
TTTTTTGTTTCTTGCCCTTCCTTGGACAAGGATTTTCCCTTAGCGCTAAGGATTTTCATAAATATTATCGAACAGTTTTCCAAAAACTTTAGTATTTTTTATATCTTCTTTTAATTTTTTCTTTTTTTGAACATAGCTAAAACTTCGCTTAAAAATACATACTCCCTTTTGACACATTCAAAGGATATTATGGTTTATATAGCGCTTCTCTTTCAAAAAGTGTGGTTAGATAATTGGTAAACTTAATTTCACTCCAGATTAATTATTTGCTATTTTCGTAAGAGAACTATCTTCCTTATAACTTTCATCCCTCATAATTCCTCCTATAAAACTCCAAATACTCTCCTGTTATACCCTTCTTTCATACATATTTTTCCTAAAAAATTCCTCAATTTTAATTACTTTTCGATTTTTTTAAGAATTATTTCGATTTTCAAAAAGCATTTTGTATAATTATTCAATATTTTAGTTCTTTTTCTTCTTACCTTATTTCCCTTGAACCCTTTTCGGGGTGTTTCCTTTAGTTAATCGTTGTTTTGGCCTATTTTTTTAGTTGGTATTCTTTCTCAGCTCCTTTTAACATTATTATCTCTTCATCCATCAAAATTCTATCCACGCCTGTCATATGCTCTTTAATATATGCTGTCTCCCTTTTTATCTCTTCTATCTCCTTAGGTATCAAAGCAACATTAGCATCTTCCATACCTATCTCCTATATCTTATGATTATATAAAACATTCGTTTTTGGTTATATAATAAAGTTACAACATCCTCTGCTTCTTACAGGCGGCAGGCTCAATTTTGGACAACGTCCGCGGACATATGAAGTGCAAGGCGTCGTCGTTTGTCCTATGTTAGCGGAAGTGCCTACTTTTTTCATGGTAAGGAGATAGTCAAACCTGAATTTGGTCCAGGTGGTATACCTAAAGCTGGTTCTACCCCTTGCGATTTTCTGAGGTCTTCCAACAAAGCTTGCGGATCAATTCTCCTTCCAATCATTGCTTGGGACTTTTGGCGTGGCTGTTGAACTTGCTTCCCTCTATACACTACAACTTCACTGATCCCCTCAGCAATTGCTCTTGCACATATTCCGCGTGCGTAAAAACGATTGAATTCACCTTCAGCTAGCGTTTCAGGAGCATTCACAGGAACTTCGGCTTTCGTTATTCCTCCACTTCGCAATCTCCTTTCCTCCTCTGATTCCATATAACGCTGCTCATTTAACTGAGCAGCTAACCAATCATCATTGTGACCAACGATAGCATCTATAAGAAGTTCAGCCCAATTAGATTTTCCATTGGAATTCAAACGAGGGCTTATATATAGGGTTCCCTCCTTAACATCCATTTCCAATTCCTTGAGCATAAACTTGCGTGTTTGATCATCAAGATTTTTATATTGTATGGCCATGTTATTTTCTCCTTTTTCCCATTAAATTTATTGGTTCTCTTCCAAAAAGTGTGGGTAGAAAAAAATATGAACAGATGATTAAATAATCTGATATCATTTTAGAAAAATAAAAAAACTGATCTCTACACTTATCCAAAAGCTACTTTTGTTACAAGAGAAGCCTTTTCAACCGCTGTTTTTTAAAAAACATCTTGTTATTAATTTCATTCCCTAACGCAGATTTTTTTCAAAATTTTGAATGACATCATATACATTATACATTACATCTTTTTGTTCCTCGGTTATATTAGATATTCCCAAAAATATGACTATTTTCTCCCCTATTTTTTTGATATTCATATTGGATTCTATACTCTTTATGTCCTTCTCCAATTTATTCCTATAATAATTTAAATTTACAATCTTAATCAAAGAGATGTATAGATTTTCTGCTCCTATTTTCTATTTCCTCTTCTATAGCTTTTTGATAAGCTAATTTTTTGAAACCATCCGCATTTATGCCTTCTGTAATATATTTTTAAATTTTTATCTGATATTTCAAAGATGCTGTATTTACTAAACGAAAAAAATTCACTTAGCAATAGCAATTGGAGATTTTGATTTTAACTTGATACGCTCTTCAAGTTTTTCTTTTGCTGTAAATTGCATCGGGACTTTGCTTTGGGCTTCCTTCAGATTCCACCTCACGATGGATACCCTTGCCTTAACTAGTAGTTCCTGCTACCTGACCCACAACAGACTTTCACCGCTTAGCTATTGCCCATGCTGGGCGCACGTGGGAGAGTGCTTCGCCCTGCAACCTACCGATAAGGATGATTGTATTTTCATTGCCTTTTAATTTTTCTTTTTAGTCAATTGTTTATCCTATTTTTATCGACTGAAATTGAGAAATTTTTAGCAGATTTTTTTGTAAGTGAAATTTCTGCCTTAAATTATTACTAAAAACTGTTGCTTTTAATTTTTAGGAAATGCGGTGGGAATCTTCTCCAATTTATTGGAGAAATGAAAACCGTTTTAAGTTATTGCTATGGCTAATCGAATACTGATTCTTTCCACTAATTGCTTAGTTCTAGTTTTACTTCTTTAGCCACACCTATTTAATACATCTTGAATTTACTATGTTTTTTTACTAACTTTATTGAATAATTAATCAAATATTTTTAGGAAGAAACATTTTCTTTAATTAATCATTGAATATCCTAACAAATTTTTATTCTCCATATTTTTGTAAAAAATAATTGTAGGCATCCTCAATTCTTTGATCCTTAGCGTTGCTTCTTGTAATTCTAAAAGAAGATGGCCCTTTATAATCTTTACTTAGAATGTGTCCTTTACCCATTAATTTCCTTCGTATTTCATAGTAGTATTTTTCAGGATTATCACAAAAATCTTCATATTGAAAAATTATTTTCTTATCCTCTTTTACTTTTTCTAATCCCTTTTTTACAGCTTTATTTATATAATATATTTGACCTGCAGTTTGTAAGATTGGGTCTTTCATTTTAATTAGCTCATTATATTCTGGTATCTTAAATGAATACCATTTTTCAACATCACCATATTGCCTTATTCTAGCTTCTAAAGCAGATTCTATGTTAGTTAAGGGGTCTCTTTTTGTGTATATAAATAATGCATTTTCGAATATCGTATCTAAAAAATCTATATTATAATTCATTATCAAAGCTTTCAAAGCAAAAGGTTTTTCAAAAACATTAGCTATACCATAAAGTTCTTTTTTTAATAATTCTATATTAACTTTTTTCTTTAGTTCAAGTGATGGTAGGTAATCCAGATCCCCAAAAGGTAAAAATCTTCTCCAAAAATACCAAAATTCATTAGGGGCCACTGCACCCTTTGTTTTTCCATTTTCAGATTCATAGTTAATCTTTGAATCAAAATCTAATATTTCATTCCTATAGTTGTATTTCTCGTCAGTCAGTAATCTTTGAATTTTGGCTCCTACAATAGGAGCTTTATAAAATCTTGATAATAGATTAGTAGGGTAAGCAAATTCATTAGTATTTGCCAGCCATTGTAAAACTAGTGTTGTCCCAGATCTATGGGGTCCTACTATAAATAATAGAGGTAATTCTGGAAATTCATTTTTTAATAATTCTTTTTCACTATTCCATAGATCATTATTAACTTCTTCTAAAAAAATCTCAAGGTTTTTATTTCTTTCAAATTCTTTTTTTCTCTTAGAATCGTTTCCCACAAGTTTTATCCCCTTATGTCAAAAGTATTTTGATATTTCATTTACTATAAACTGCATATGTTCTAAATTGTATCTTTGGTCGCAGGGTAATGGCAGAATATTAGAAGCATATTTGTATTCTATCGAACTATTAGGCATCTCTTCGAGCACATTTCCCCATAATGTAGGTATATAGATTCCTTTTTTTGCCAATTCTTTTTTTATTTTTATCCCATTTTCAATATACAAAGGATAAGCGAATGGCCCGACAATATTTTTTGTTTTTACTTTATTATACTTGTCAAGATTTTCTTTTAAATACCCGTAATTTTTGTTTCTAATCTCAAGAACCCTTTCATAATCAATTGCACCCAAGATATTATGAGTTAATTTTGACATATATTTTAGAGATAAACTTTCTAGCTTTTTTTCATTCATTTGAAATTCGTTGTAATAATCAGAAGCTTTTCCCTCATATCGTCCAAGTAGATGTTTCATTCTATCTTTAGATTCATCAATCTCTATTTTTTCATTTAATTTAACATTTGTAGAAAGGTAAGCTCCATCAGGGACCCCAAAAAACTTTCGACAAGAGTATATTGTATCAATGTTTTTTATTGGACTTTGAAAAAAAGAGTGTGTATTATCTAAAATTATTCTGCCATACTTTTCTTTTAATGATATTACTAGCTCTTCTTCTAAAAACCCATAATAATTTACTATGTATAAATATTCATCAGAAGAAAGCTTTTTGCTAAAAAACGGAGTAAAATCAGAGTTAATATTGTAATAATCATAATTAAATTTATACCTATTTAGCATATTACTTATAGAATCACATAAGTAATACGGAATATATAATTTTTTTATATTTCGAGCTTTCAATACATAATACAATGCATTTCTGCTTGTATTTAAAGCAATTAAGTTTTTATAATATTCATTTTTTATTAATTCTTCTAACTCAAAGTATCCACCTATTTCTTTCATTTTTTTCACCTATTGTAAAGTATATTGGTCTAACATTTCTTGTATCTTTTCTCTTGAATTGAACATCATTACATCAATAATGGATAAATTTTCTTCAAATTTATTTCTCTTTTGATCATATTCGATTAATTTCATTTCATGAAATTTTAAGTCTATTCCTTCTTTCATATATTTTTCTTTATGAAAAAATGATTTACCTCCGGGAGGATTCCAATATTCAGTAACTTCTTTCATTGATTTACAAATATTCAAAGCCCATTCATCTGGGGCGTTAACTTGTTCTATGACAAGGTTCATTTTTGAATATATCTCAATTGGAGTTTTAATTTTTAAGTAATTACAAACCACGTTTAATGAAAATAAATTCAAATCAACAATACTGTTATATTCTTGAGAAAATACTTCCTTTAAAATTCCAATTACATTTAAATAATAAGGTGCTGATTTCTTATAATGTTGAAGTTGAGCTAAAATCTTTTCTTTCCAAGCTTGATCATTGTCAATTAGAATATCTTTAATTATAGTTTCTCTGGAATGCTTTTTTAATGGAACTTTAATATATTGCCATCCCTCAGACGGCTTTAATATTCTATTTCTCTCTATCCAACCATGCCTGATAAATTGTACTGTATCAAATAAAATAAACATGTCAGTATGTTTTATTAAACTGAAATAGCCCAAATACGGGAAGAAATATGGTTGCATAATAGCTAATTTCATTTAACCACCTCTCAAAGAAAATATTTAATGTCGTTTTTAAAAACATTTTACTCACTAAAAGATGTTTTTTCATATAACCTTCATCCCCCATAATTCCTCCTATAAAACTCCAAATACTCACCTGTTATAACCTTCTCTATCCATTCTTTGTTTGTAAGGTACCAATCTATCGTTCTTTTTATTCCTTCTTCAAACTTTGTCTCTGGTTCCCAACCTAACTCTTCTTTTATCTTTCTTGGGTCTATTGCGTACCTTCTGTCATGGCCTAACCTGTCTTTCACATGTTTAATCAATCCTTCGTTTATCTTTTCGTCTTTTGTTTTTTCTTGCAAGTATTCTATTATCGTTTTCACTATCTCTATGTTTTCTTTTTCGTTGTGTCCACCTATGTTGTATACTTCTCCACTTCT